>CAYHUI010000034.1:0-1583 GCA_964360175.1 Candidatus Woesearchaeota archaeon | reverse complement strand
GCTTTAGCACAAGCTGATTTAGGGATAGCTATTGGCTCAGGAACAGATGTAGCATTAGAAAGTGGAAGTATAGTTTTAGTTAAAAGTGATTTAAAAGATGTTGTAAAAGCTATGAAATTAAGTAAATATACATTAAAGAAAATAAAACAAAATTTATTCTGGGCATTTATTTATAATCTTTTAGGTATTCCAATTGCAGCAGGTATTTTATATCCGTTTTTTGGATTTTTACTTAATCCTATTATAGCAGCTGCAGCAATGGCATTCAGCTCTGTTTCTGTTGTGAGTAATTCTTTATTAATGAGGAAATATAGATTATAATTAACTTTTAAAATACGTATCTCTAATATAACCTATAAAAGGTTCTTCTTTCTTTTCTATCTGGTATTTGTCCAAAGCACCATAGTAACTCTCTAAATCTTCTATAGGTATATCTATCAAAGGATAAGTATGTTTCCATAAAATCCAGTTCATTAACAATCTTGATAATCTACTATTTCCATCTGCAAAAGGTTGTATAGAAATTATTTTTAAATGAACTAACGCTGCTAATTCTATTGGGTGAAGTTTTTTATTTTCATTTTTATACCATTTAAAGAAAACACTCAATTCTTTTTCTACAGAATCCCATTTAGGTGGAATATAGATGGTCCCAGCTAATTTGATATTAATCTTTAATTCACTTCTTAATTTTCCAGCTATTTCATCATTAACCCCGGTAAACAATACTTTATGGATTTTTTTAATAAAGTTCATATTAAAACTTCCTTTATATTTGGTTATTATTATAAAAACTTTCTGATGATTCTCTAACTCTCTAACAGTCTTTAAATTTTTAATATTACTTGGGATTATGCCTTCCTTTAATATTAAATAAGTTTGTCTTAATGTAACATTAACTCCGGCTAATTTACTACTATCATAAGTAAATCTTATTATAAATTCATTCAAATTTTTTTCTTTCTCTATGATATTTAAATTTTTGATATTTTTTTTATACTCTAATCTTTTATCCTCTATTTTCTCAATATCCTCTGATGATAGATATCTATATTTTTTATTTATTATTTCAAATAGAAATTCTCTCTTTAATCGATCTAGCCTTTCTTTTGGTGGTAAATTTTTTCCAATATATTTGACTTTATGGGTAATCTTATTCCCTCTTCTTATAGTATGAACTAATTTATAATATTTTTTTCCTTTTACAGTAAATTTTTCTACATATACCATATTATAGTTATAGGCTACAAATATTTAAAGCTTTTGGTTATAGGCTACATTATCTATAAAAGTAAATAAGTTTTTAAACATGATATTTATTAATTTATTATGATTAAAATTTTGTTGAAAAAACTAGAAAAAGAAGAAAAATTTGGTAGTTGGGCAACTAGATTGCTACACAAATCAAGAAAGAATAGAATTAAAGAATTAAAAAGTAAAGGATTATTGTAAATGGTTAATAAATTATATCAATGCAAGGAATGCAAACTTTATTACAAAGATAAAAATTTAGCTAATGAATGTGAGGAATATTGTAAAACACATAAAGCTTGTAGTTTGGCTATAACAAAACATGCTGTTAA
>CAYHUI010000033.1:0-2097 GCA_964360175.1 Candidatus Woesearchaeota archaeon | reverse complement strand
CATAGCATTAATACTGGAAGAATTTTCCAACAAATGGTGTATATTCTCCAATCAAAATCTAAAGATTTAGATTTACCCAATCCAGATGTAGCAAGTTCTTGGGGATTTATTCATGATTTATCTGCAGTGTATGCAAAATATGACGGTAAAGATTTTACACAAGAAGATAAAGAACTCACCTTATATTTTCATGCTAGACATTTAAATTTAGATGATTTTGCTAAACATGTTGCTATGCACGCTAGCTACTTTGAAATATTAGAGATGATATATGAAGGAAAAGGTTTCCCTAAAATAAATATGTATAAAGAATGGACATCTGTATTAAATAATCCAGATAATCCGTTCTTTTTTGAAAATATAAGAAAAGATTTTGATTTATTTTTAAAAGGAAAATCAAATTTACCTTTGATGTTATTAACAGTTGCAGATTACTTAGATAATGAAAGGGGTAATTTCAATCTAGAAACTTTTGATGCTGATTTTGAATTTAGAATAAAAGATGTTATTGATAGATATTATTTAAATAAAATTTTATCTGGAAAAAAACTAACTGCCTTAGGATGTGCACTAATTAATAGAGAAGAAAGAGGTTTAAAAAGAACTATTTTATATAAAGAAATTGTTAAAGATTTGTTAAATGGAAATATACAAAAATATGATCAATCTGAATTTTCTAGATTATGAAAAGTTAAGTAAATATAAATTTTTCGCTATAAAAACAAATATATTTAAATATTCTTAATATAAATTATTTTTGGGGTTAAAGTATGATAAATTGTAAACAATTTTATGATTTACTAATAGAAAAACAAATATATTTTTTTACTGGGGTTCCTGATTCACTGCTAAAAGATTTTTGTGCATATGTTACAGATAATACTTCAGCTGATAAAAATATAATTACAGCTAATGAGGGAAATGCGATTGCCCTAGCTACAGGTTATCATCTAGCAACAGGAAAAATTGGTTTAGTTTATATGCAGAACTCAGGCCAAGGCAATACAATTAATCCTTTAACCTCACTTGCAGATCAAGAAGTTTACAGCATTCCAATATTACTTTTAATTGGATGGAGGGGTGAACCAAATAAAAAAGATGAACCCCAGCATATTAAACAAGGCAAAATAACATTAAAATTATTAGATACTTTAGAAATTCCTTATTCTGTATTGCCTGATTCAATAGAACAAACAAAGAAAGTTCTAGAAACTACTTTTAACTTTATGAAAGAAAAAAATTCACCTTATGCTTTAATTGTTAAAAAAGATACATTTGAATCTTATAGTTCGGAAAAAGAAATGAAAACTTCTTTTGAGCATTTACGTGAAAGTGCATTAAAATTAGTTATCAACACTTTAGATCCAGATGATATTGTAGTATCTACAACTGGAATGACCTCTAGGGAATTATTTGAATATAGAGAAGATTTAAAACAAGATCATAGCAGAGATTTTTTAACTGTTGGATCTATGGGGCATTCATCTAGTATTGCTTTAGGAATTGCTTTATCTAAGCCAAATAGACAAGTTTATTGTTTAGACGGTGATGGAGCTGTTATTATGCACATGGGTTCTTTAGCTATTATAGGAACACAAAAATTAAAAAATTTTAAACATATTGTAATCAATAATGGAGCACATGATTCTGTTGGGGGTCAACCAACTGCTGGTTTTGAAATAGATATTACATCTATTGCTAAAGCTTGTGGTTATAAATTAGCATTAGAAGCAGAAACAACAGAAGAGATTATTGAAAGCATGAAAAAATTAAAAAATACAGAAGGGCCGGCTTTATTAGAAATTAAAGTTAACAAAGGTGCACGAAAAGATTTAGGAAGACCAACAACTACCCCTCTAGAAAATAAAAAAGTTTTTATGGAATTTTTAAAATGAAGCAAAAAGAATTTTTTGGTTTCGGATCAATAAAAAATTTAAAACAAATACTTAAAAATCACAAACCAAATAAAATTTTTCTAGTTACTGGGAAAAAATCTTACGAATCTTCAGGTGCAAAAATTTTAATTGACGAACTAACTAATAATTTTTCTACATTTCATTTTTCTTATAACACTATCTAAATATAAATGACATTTAT
>CAYHUI010000032.1:0-2307 GCA_964360175.1 Candidatus Woesearchaeota archaeon | reverse complement strand
GACACTGACCAATATAAAGCAACAATCAATTATCCTGATGAACAATTATATGCAAGTGTATATATTGCTCAGGCTTCATCAACAATTACTCCTGGATTGGCATCTGGGGGAGGTGGACAGGTCTTAATAATTAAAGACTCTGAAGTAAGCTCTGTAGCTGGTAAAAACCTAGTTGTTATTGGAGGTAGTTGTATTAACACAGTTGCTGCTAAAATTTTAGGAAGTGACTCTCCATTATGTACTTCTGACTTTACTACTAAAACTAATACAGGAGATGGACAGTATATTATAAAAACTGTCAAATCACCTTATAGTGATACTAAAGTTGCTATGTTAGTTGCAGGTTATGAAGCTGCTGATACAGTAAATGCTATCAAGAAAGTAATGGAAGGTGTTATGAGCGATATTGGAACAGAACAAGTCTATCCAATTGCTACTGCTTAGAATCGAATTTTAATTTTTTCTTTTTTTCTTTTCTTTTTTTATTCTTTTATTTGTAATTAGTTAGAATTTTATTTTTCTGGTTTTTTTACACAAAAAAACATCATAACTTTTGTAAGCTACTAATAAATACAAAGAAAACTATTTAAAAAAAATGTTAGATTTATAGAAAATAAATAAAAAAGTGTAAAATTAACCGGTTATAAATAACTGCTGGTTAATAATAAAATTATTTTTATAGGCTAATAGTTACCAATTTTATAGAACATATAAGTGTATTGGTGTATTAACGGGTGTTAGAACTCTCAAAAAAATTAATTACTTTTTCTTTAATTCTTTCTTAATCAATTCTGATAGCCATTCAGAAACATCTATCTTTTGTCTTATGCAGTGGATTTTAACCTCTTGCCATAAGTCTTCATCTATCACCAAACTTATTTTCTTTTTAGCCATATAAAGGTATTTAAATTCATTGAAGCTTATGATTATTTAAAAGACATTAATATCAGCAATTATGTTGCAAGTGAAATTGATTTTCACCCAAATAAAGAAGAGCATAAATTGTTTTTTGATATTATTAAAAGAAACTTACAAAATGGTTACTGAAACAGGAAAAAAAGTGCAGGAATTTTATAATGAAATTCCATTTCCAGATTATGATTTAAATAGATTTAACTGCAAGGAAGATTTAAAATTAGCTATGTGGGATTTTGCAGGAGTTATAGATAGAAGTATCCCACAAGATGCAAATATTATTGATGTTGGAACTGGAACAGGACAATTATCCGCATATCTTTCTTTAAGAAGAAGAAAAGTAGTTGGAATTGATTTTAGTGATAGCAGTTTAAATAAAGCAAAGGCATTAAAGAAGAAACTAGGATTAAATTCTTGGTATTTAAGAAAGATTGATATTTTGAACGAAGAACAAATTAATGAGATAATAAAAGAATTTGGACAATTTGATTATGTGTTATGCTTAGGAGTTTTACATCACACGGGAAATGCTGAACAAGGTTTTATTAATATTTTAAAATTATTAAAACCAAATGGAAAGATAATAATTGGTTTATATAATAAAATTGGGAGAATCCCTTTAAAAGTTAGAATATTTCTTGCCAAAACTATATTTAAAAATAATGATAAAATAAAAGATTATTTTATTAGGATACAAATTGGAGAAACTGAAGATAAAGAAAGAGCAAGAGGTTGGTGGCATGACCAATATATGCATGTTCATGAGACAACTCACTATATTGGAGAAGTAAGAAGATGGTTCAGAAAAAACAAGATAAAATATCTGCAAACAATACCTGCTTCTGATTTTAGTGGGGATTACATTTATAATATTAGTGGGATATTTATAAAAGAAAATTATTCTAATTTTATTATAAGGTTTTTTAGGCAATTAACTTGGTTATGGAAAACACAAAGAGAGGGTGGTTATTGGCTAACTTGTGGAGAAAAATGATGTCCCCCATATTCATTTTTGGTATAAATACCCTAGAATTAATCTCATATCTTGTTTATCTTTAAAATTGAATATATCGGGGCTAACATAAGATTTTAGAAATATTGATATTTTATCACCTTTTTAATTAACAAACAAGATTAACTAAATTTTTAAACTAGCTTGTTCTTTTTTAACAATCAAAATTAATAACTAATATGAAAACAAAACTTAATTTAGGCTGTGGAAGAGATATAAGAAAGAGCAATAAAGATGTAAAAATGATCAATATAGATATTGCAAATATTTCGGGAGTTGATATAAAACATGACCTAACAAAATTTCCATATCCATTTAAAGATGACTATTTTGATGAAATTTTATCTTTAGGAAGTTTAGAATTAATTAATACGGATTTT
>CAYHUI010000031.1:0-2427 GCA_964360175.1 Candidatus Woesearchaeota archaeon | reverse complement strand
ATAACCCTCTTTTTCTAATAGTTTTATTCCATTTTCTCCAATATTTTTTCTTAACTTATTATTTTTTAATAATTCTATAATACCTTCCGCAGTTGCTTTTGGATTCTTAACTGGGACTAAATAGGTATCGAGTTTATGTGTAAATGTTTTTTCTGTATCCCCAGCATTTGTTAATAAACATGGTGTTTTTTTAGCCATTGATTCTTGTATAGCTACACTAAAATAATTTTCATCTGGCGATAAATTAACAAAGATGTCTGATGCTTCTAAGATGATATTTGTGTCTTTTCTAGGTCCTGTGATTATAACATATTTCTCTAATTTTAATTCTTTAACTAATTTCTTAATATCATCTAATAAAAAACCATATCCAACAATAAAGAATTTTATATTTTTAATTTTCTTTAAAACATAGAGCATAGATTTAACAAAGGTTATTGGGTCTTTAAATGGGTCCATTCTTCCAAGAAATGTAACAATCTTTTCATTTTTTAAATTAAATTCTTCTTTAAATCCAGAAATATCGTCCTTTTTATTGAATTTATCATAATCATAACAATGTTTTATAGCATAAATCTTATTCTTTTTAACTCCCAATTCTTCTAAATAAACCCAAAATATATGCACTGAGGCTACGATAGCATCACAATATTTAAAGATAAATTTATTTAACCATCTTGGTAATAATCTTACATCTGCTCCAAGTAAAGAAACTACAATTGGTTTTTTATATAAAATTTTTAAAGGAATTGCAGCAAAAGCAGATGGTGTCCAATGTGCATGTACAACATCACATTCTTTTCCATGTTTTAAGGTGCTTAATATAAATGAAATCATAAACGGAATCGCTTTTATTTTCGAAAATATTCCAGATGCAAAACTTGTTGATAACCCGCCCGTGTAAGTTAGTGTTTGTTGTTTTTTTAAAAAATAATTAAAACGATGGATTTTAACATTCTCTCTTAATTCGAAATTTTTTGTATCTTGTCCTGCAGAAGAAACAACTACTACCTCATTTCCAGGGCATCTAGATAATTCCCTTGCTTCAACATCCAAACTAGGTAAAACCCAATCATCTTTAAATCTTGGAAATGATGTTGATAAAAATAATATCTTCATAGTTATTTGTTCTAAGAAAAGATTTATAAAATTTATTATTGTTTTATAGTTATGATAGATGAAAATGAGTCAGGAAAAAAGGATTTTAAAGTAGTTAAAGAGGGAGATTCTTATATAATCAGTCATAATAATAATATATTTGATATCAAAAAAGATGAATGGGACTCCCGGATATTGGGGATAAATCTATATAAAATAAATAAAGTAGAATTAAATTCTTTTGATGCTAATATAATTAAAAAATTTCTAGATTTTATAAAATTAAAATTTAATGATATTAATTGCATGACATATAAAACAGAAGCGACTAATTTTGATTTAATTAATATTTTACAAAGAAATGGATTTATTTTAGTTGGCATGCCCATAAAATTATCTGTAGATTTAAGAGGGATCAAAGGGAATAACCTAGAACCAAATATAAGATTGTCTAAAAATGAAGACGTTAATATTTTAGCCTTAATTGCTAGAGATTCTTTTTTATATGCTTACAGATATAATGATAAAAATTTAGATAAAAACAAAGTTGATGATTTATATAGTGAATGGATAAAGAATTCTTGTAATGGAAGGGCGAATGCTGTTTTAGTGCACGAAACTAAGAATATTCCTACTGGATTTATAGCATGCAATATTAATAAAGATACAGGATTAATAGATTTAATTGCTGTGGCTAAAGAAGCACGCGGCCAAGGTATTGGAAAAAAATTAGTTTCAAATAGTTTAGCGTGGTTCAAAGATAAAGTTAACAAAGTTGAGGTATTTACAGAAGCAATGAATTATCCATCAATAAGAATGTATCAAAATAATGGATTTAAGATAGATTGGATTGGTGTTAATTTAAATTATTGGTTTAGAAAATGAAAAAGATACTTGTAACTGGAGGAGCAGGATATATAGGAAGTGTATTAGTTAGAGAACTATTAAACAAAGGTTATTATGTAAGGGTCTTTGACTCTTTGTATTTTGGGGATGAATCGTTAAATGATATAAAAAATAATCCTAATTTTGAGTTAATTTACGGGGATATTCAAAATGTAGAAAATTATCCTCAAATATTAGACGATGTGGGTGCAGTAATACACTTAGCTGGGCTTTCAAATGACCCATCTTGTGATTTAGATCCATATTATACAAAAAAGGTTAATGTAGAGGGCACAAGAAAACTTGTAAAAATGTGTAAAGAAAAAAATACTAAAAGATTTATATTTTCATCTTCATGTAGCGTTTATGGAACAGGATTGACAACAAGTTTAGATGAAGATTCTCCAAAAGCACCTGTTTCTCTTTATGCAAAAACAAAGGTTG
>CAYHUI010000030.1:0-2979 GCA_964360175.1 Candidatus Woesearchaeota archaeon | reverse complement strand
GATTATAGAAAGAAAAATAGAGAACTTCTCAATGCAAAAGCTAAGTTAAAGAGGCAGAATAATCCAGAACCAGAAAGACTCAAAAATAGAAGATGGAGAGCTAAAAATAGAGATATGATGAGAACCTATGGAATGATTCAACACTATAGAACAAAACAAAAGGCTCTCGCACTACAATATCTCAAAGACGAAGAGTTTAAGCCCTCTAATGATGATATTTTTCATTCAGTTCCCACTTTTACACTTTCCTATCTACTGGTTAACATAGAAATATTTTTAAAGAATCTTTTTAGTTCTATTACTAAGCCTCGGTAGCTCAGTGGTTAGAGCACACGAAGTTATACTTGTGAAGCTGTTATCCTCTTGGCTAGACACCGTGAACTAAATTAGATTTTATTTGTTAGTCGGTAACGGTCGCAAGTTCGAATCTTGCCCGGGGCGCTTATTTTAAAATGATATGGATATTATATGCAATACTATCAGCATTTCTAGGAGCAACAATAGATACTATCTCAAAAAAGATACTTAAAAATAATAACGAATATATGGTTTTATGGGCAAGAAATGCATTTACACTACCTTTTCTATTTTTAATACTTATTTTCTTTAGTATTCCAGAAATAGATAATAAATTTTGGATTGCCTTAGCAATAACACTACCTTTAGAAATATTTTTAGCTATTTTATATATAAAAGCTATAAAAATAACAGATTTGTCATTATCAATACCTTTTTTATCATTTGGACCTATATTTACAATTATAACTTCTTTTTTAATTTTAAAAGAATTTCCAACTATTTATGGGTTTATAGGAATTATTTTAATAACAATTGGAGCTTATTTTTTAAATTTTGAAAAGATAAAAATAAATCTTTTTCAACCTTTTAAATCCATTATCAAAGAAAAAGGTTCTTTATTTATGTTGATTGTATCATTAATTTCAGCTATAGTAATAACTATAGAAAAAATAGGGATAATTTCTTCTTCCCCCCAATTTTTTTCATTAATCCTTTTTACCTTATTTACAATTATACTAACCCCTATAGCATTGTTTAAAGCTAAAAATAGTTTTTCTAAAATTAAAAATTATAAAAGAACATTTTTTGTTATGGGTATATTAAATGCATTTTTAATTATATTTACTTTTTTAGCCCTATCTTTACAAATTGTTCCTTATGTTACCTCACTTAAATATACAAATATTATTTTTAGTGTTTTATATGGCTTTTTTATATTTAAAGAAAAGATAAAATATAGATTATTTGGATCTATTATTATGTTAATTGGTTTAATTATTATAACTTTATTTTAAAACAAATTCTTAGAAAACTTTATAAAATCTTTATTATAGATTAATTTAAGGGCCTGTAGCTTAGTCTGGTCTGGAGCACAAAATCAAAAAGATTTGCTCTGTCGACTGATAATCGAGAGGCCGCAAGTTCGAATCTTGCCAGGCCCACTTAATTTTAAATAAAGTTTATAAATAATAAAATTAATCAAAAATAAAATGTTCAGAAAAATGAAATGCAATACTTGTGGAGAAAATTTGAATGATAAGTGGAACTTCTGTCCTAAATGCGGTAATCATCTTAAAAATCAGGCAAAAGTTTCATTAGGTTTTCCAAGTTTATTTAAAGATCTTTACAAGCAATTCGACGATTTAGATGTATTTGAAAATATGTTTAATGATCAATCACAAGTAAAAACCCAAGGAATAAGCATTTCAATTTCTAGTATAGATGGCAAGCCACAAATAAAAGTTAAAAAATATGGTGGTAAAGAACAACAAGAAAAAATAAAAGAATTTACAAAAAAAGAAAGAAAAGGTTTTATGAATTTATTTAAAAGAAAAAAACCTACTAAAAGTGAAGAACCAAAATCTAAAGTTAGAAGATTAGCAGATAAAGTTATTTATGAAATTGATGTTCCTGGAGTAAAATCAAAAAAAGATATAGCTATAAATAAATTAGAAAATTCTATTGAAATAAAAGCTTATGCAAAAGATTTAGTTTACATTAAAACAATCCCAGTAGATTTAGATATAATCAATTATTATTTAGACAATGAAAAATTAATTTTAGAATTAAGTGAAGAATGACGTTTTTATACTGGTTTTGTGGAGAACCAAGTAGTATTTATGAGGTTATAGGAGTATTAAACCCAAAAAAAAGCAACTATTGTTTCTAGAATCTATAAACAACCTGTTATAATTGGGATAAAAGATAAGTCTCATATCTATGGTGGGGATATTACAATTAAATTGGAATCAAAAGAGGAAATAAAAGAATATATGTTAAAAGAATTTACTAGAGTAAGTGAAGATGGAATTATAGAAAAAATTATTAAAAAAACTGAGCAAGCTGAAAGAATCTTAACAACACGTCGGAGTTGGAACTTAGAAACTACAGTAATAAAATACGAAATGATGAATGAAGCAGCACAAGCATGTTTCTATTAATTTTAAAGTAGTAACAAACGAAAGATTTATAAATAAGTTTTTTCTATAAATAAGATAAAATGGCTAAAAGAATAATTATTGCTGAAGATGATGAGAATGCAAGAAATACACTAGCAGATTTAATACTTGAATGTACAGCAGATGTAGAAATTGTTACTGTTTCTAATGGTAAAGATCTTTTAGATAAAGTAAGAGCAGACAATTATAGTTTAGTCTTTACAGATTATGAAATGCCTCCTGGAATAACTGGAATTGAAGCAATTAAACAAATTAGAAGTTTTAATTCAACAATACCTATCTATATGATTTCTGGAGGTGGAGTTAAAAAAGAAGCAATGGAAGTTGGAGCTACAGATTATATAGAAAAAACAGAAAGATACACTAAAAAATTAGTCAAAATATTAAACAAGCATTTA
The DNA here is from genome assembly GCA_964360175.1 of Candidatus Woesearchaeota archaeon. Taxonomy (GTDB): domain Archaea; phylum Nanobdellota; class Nanobdellia; order SCGC-AAA011-G17; family CAYHUI01; genus CAYHUI01. Next base: position 104 of record CAYHUI010000030.1, on the reverse strand, counting down.
AAATAAAAATTATTCTAATTTTAAACCATCGCTTACTTTTTTATCTGTAAAAATTTCTTCTTTTTCTTTTTCTAAAATTTTTCCCTCAAAAACAATATGATCTT
>CAYHUI010000029.1:0-3486 GCA_964360175.1 Candidatus Woesearchaeota archaeon | reverse complement strand
CAAGTTCATTTTATTATGACAAACCAATCTTTAAATATCGCAGATTTAGCAAATTTAGATAATATAGAATTGAATGAAAAATTTTTACAGGCTTTGAATTTGATGGAAAAAAGCTGGAAAAATGTTTTTATAACGGGAAAAGCAGGAACAGGCAAATCAACTTTGCTTCATTATTTTAAAAATACAACAAAAAAGAAAATAGCTATTCTTGCACCAACAGGGGTAGCAGCATTAAATGTTGGTGGGCAAACAATACACTCTTTTTTCAGTTTTCAGCCAGATATAACATTAAAATCTGTAAGATATGTTTACAACAATAAAGTCTACCAATTAATTGACACAATTATCATAGATGAAATTTCAATGGTAAGAGCTGATCTTTTAGATTGCGTTGATAAATTTTTAAGGTTAAATGGAAAAAATTCAGATGAGCCATTTGGCGGTGTTCAAATAATTTTTATCGGGGATTTATATCAATTGCCCCCAATAATTAGGGGCAAAGAAAGAGAGATTTTTGAAAAGCATTATAAAAGCCAATATTTTTTTGACGCAAAAGCATTTGAAAATCTTGATATTGAATTTATTGAATTAGAAAAAATATACCGGCAGAAAGACAAAAGATTTATTGAATTGTTAAATGCTGTTAGAAACAGGACAATTACAGAAGGGGATATAGAAGAGTTAAACAAAAGAGTTGATGCAAGCTTTGAAGTTCCGGATAATGATTTTTATATTAATTTAACAACTACTAATGAACTATCAAATAAAATAAATGAAAAAGAACTTCTAAAACTTAAGGAAAAACTCTTTGAATTTAAAGGTGAAATTAATGGGAAATTTGATAAAACCTCGCTGCCAACAGAACTTAATTTAAAACTGAAAATTGGTTCTCAGGTAATGCTTCTTAATAATGACTCAGGACATAGATGGGTAAATGGCACAATCGGAAAAGTAATAGATATTGAGGGAAACAAAAAAGAAAATTTGATCATTTTAGAATTGTTTAATGGAAAAAAAGTTAAAGTTTCTAAGTATACTTGGGATATATATAAACTATATTATAATAATGAGATAAAATCTCTAGATTCGGAAACCATAGGATCTTTTACTCAATATCCTCTGAGATTAGCATGGGCAGTTACAATACATAAGGGACAAGGCAAAACTTTTGATAATGTTATTATAGATATTGGAAATGGAGCCTTTGCGCATGGACAAGTTTATGTTGCGTTAAGCAGATGCACCACTTTAGACGGAATAATCCTCAAGAAACCAATAAGAAAAAACCATATTCTCATGGACTGGAAAGTTGTTGATTTTCTTACAAAATATCAATATGGCTTATCAGATAAAAAATATCCACTAAAACATAAAATAGAGATTATAAAAAATGCAATTAAAAATAAATCAAAATTGGAAATTATCTATTTAAAATCCAGTGATATTAAAACAAAAAGAACTATTTCTCCTAAAAGAATAGGAGATATGGAATATCAAGGTAAAGGATATTTAGGTGTTGAAGCATATTGCCATTTGAGAGAAGACAATAGAGTATTTAGGGTGGATAGAATTTTAGAATTAGAAGAAATAAATTAGGCTTAATATTAATTCTAAAATTAATAAATGGAAATTAGAAAAAGATTATTATTTTGTGATATATTTAACCCCATCTAAATCTTTAAATTCTTTATCGCCAGTTAAAAATATATAATTATTATCTTGAGAAAAGATATAACCAACGCTATCAAAGAAAGAAATATCTTTTTTCCTATTTAAATATCTAAAATGTTGCGCTTTTAATAATATTTTTTTTGCTACGTCTATTGTAGAATTTAATAATTTTTCACACCAATAATCAGCTTCTTCTTTATCTCTGTTTTTAAGTAAAACCCAATAAAATTCGGCTAATGTTGTATTTGGTATTACAAATTCTTCTTTGAGTAAAAAAGAGAATTTAGGATTACCCCCCGCAATTTCTATTAAAGCATATGTATCTAAACAATACATTTTGATTAACCCCATCTACTAATATTTTTCCTTGCTTCTTTTAATAAATCCTCAACAGATTTTTCAAATTTTATTGAACCAAACAATTCTTTAAGTATATTAGATTTTTTTTCAATTTGCATATTAATTTCTTCACCCGGTTTTAATTTTAATTCTATTACTTTATCTTTAGGAATTATTACTGCTAAAGAACTCCCCCATCGTTTTGTTTTTGTTATCATTTTATATCATTAATTAATATAATCATGATATTATAAAATATAACTAATATATAAACTTTTCGTTTTGATTAAATAAATTTTAATTCTAAAATTGTAACAAAACATTTATATATTAATTAAACTTATTTTTTTAAAGTTTTGAAGAATTTCTAGGGGTAAAAAGAGGTCAAAAAAGTCTTTAAAGAGCTTAAAAGGCGAATTTAATTGGTACCAACACAAGAACAATTATTAAAATTCATAAAAAGTAAAGACTTTGTTAATTTTAGCTTAATCGCAAAGCATTTTAATATCAAGAATACAACCGTTTCTGATATAGTTAAAGATTTGGAAGAAAAAAAACTTGTTGAAATCATCAATGCTGGCGGTAGCAAGATGGTTCAAGTTAAAGAAGATAAAATGAAAAAAAGAGGTCAAGTTACATTATACGTTATTGTTGGCATTTTAATTGTTGTAATATTGGCTGCAGTGTTAGCATTAAATAAGTATGTTATAAAAAGCGATTTTGAAAGAGAAAAAGAACAAATTAGTGTAACAAGTGAATTTGTTCCTGTTAAGAATTATTTTGATTCTTGCATACAAGCTGTAACTTCAGAAGGGGCAGCTACGTTAGGATTACAAGGAGGTTATCTAAATATCCCAAGAGACGAATTACCAGTAAATCCAGTAGTACCATTTTCAAATAGATTGCAGATATTTAACAATGATGCATTAGAAGTTCCTTATTGGTTTTATGAAACAGCTAATGGCATACAGAAAGTACAAGTTCCAACTATCCAAGATATGCAAAAAGATTTACAAGATTACTTAACGATTAACCTAAATAACTGTTTAATTAATTTTACTTCATTTCCAGGGTATGATATTTCCGGATTTAATGATTTCAATACCCAAGTTGCCATACAAGATGAAAAGATCCTTGTTAGAGTTTTGACTAAATTAACTGTTGAGCATCAAGGATTAACACAAGAGTTTGATAAATTCTTAGTTGAAGCAGATGTTCCTTTGGGTAAATTATATAATAAAGCAAAAGAGGTATTAGACAAAGAAAATAATGATTACTTCTTTGAGCAAAAAACAATTGATATGCTTATATTGTATGATCAAATACCTTATTCTGGAGTAAATTTAGACTGCAATCCTAAGATATGGGCTACAGAAAATGTGAAACAAGATTTGAAAAAAATAATTAAAACTAATATAGAGGTAGTAAATCCAAGTGCTCCTCAAAAATACTTTAAATATGATGTTGATCCAGGAA
>CAYHUI010000028.1:0-3753 GCA_964360175.1 Candidatus Woesearchaeota archaeon | reverse complement strand
TTTCTATCCTATCTTGCAAAGAAACAAAATCGATACCCCAAGCTTTTATCCTATCTATTGTTAAGATTAAATCTTTTAAGCTTCTACTAAACCTATCTAACTTGTAAATAAAAATAGCGGTAAATTTCTTTTGTTCTGCGTCTTTTAATAATTCTTGTAAAGCGGGCCTATTCCTCATTTCTTTAGCTGAAATTCCTTCATCTTTGTAAATCTTATAAACTTCGTAACCTAGGGCTTTACAATAATTCGTTAATGCTTCTTCTTGGGCCGCAATAGAATAACCATGTTTAGCTTGTTCTTCTGTAGAAACTCTTACATAAAGTGCTGCAGTTGGTCTATTTTGATTAGGGTTTTGTGTACTTAGGGACATTTTTTCCTCTTTTTGTTTACTAAGGGTGCCCTAAGTATATAAATTTAATGTTTAAAATGGATTTTAAGTAGATTTAGCGAAATAATGATAAACCAAAACTACAATTTTTGAAATATCTAATTTTTCTGTTTCCATATATTTACCATCTTAGCAAATATTAAAAACCTTTTTGTCAATGCTAAAAACTTCTAAGCACAATATTTATATATAAGATTAACTTAGTATTTTTATCTAAGGGAGGTGCCATTAATGGGATTTTTTAATGTAAAAAATTTCTTAACATATGGTGGATGGGTTCTCGTTGTTGTTGGTATTCTAGGTTTCTTCCTTATCGGACCTACCTCTGATCAAAGTATTTTTGGAGGAGCTTGGTACTTCGATAATGTGGAGAATTGGGCCCATTTAGTCCTTGGTGTAGTTGCTTTACTATTGATATATGTAGTAAAGAGCGAGGGATTAAATAAATGGGTTACTGTACTAGTTGGATTACTTGCACTTGTTGTAACATTATCTGGATTTTTTGTCGGTCCAAATTTCCTTGGTGCAAATTTAGAGAATCCATTAGACAATCTTTTACACCTTGTAGTGGGTGTTTGGGCATTATGGTCTGGTTTTTCTAAATCAGCTTAAGCCCTTTTTTTCTTTTTTTATTATTTATAAAAATTTTAAGAATTGATTAAAAGTTTTAATTTTAAACCTCAAATTTAATCATTAAAATATAAATTTCCTTTTAATCTCCAATAATAAACATCGTCAAGTAATGGGTTAGTGTACATTGCATATTGTTTACCCTTGTGTTCATAGAATTCACAACCAATTTGCTCTAATTCTTGTTTAGTTCTTGATTTTTTTCTAATTTTTTTTAACATAATAAGTATATTATATTTTCTTTTATATCTAATATTTTTAATAACTATATTACTTTCTCTTAATACGCTTTGTTTTCTTTTAATTAGCGAGAAACTTTCGTCTAAAATTTTTGATGCGATATCTTTTCCGAGTAAATCTTCTAACCTTATTTTTCTCATTTTATATTATAATCTATTTTTTAGCAATGCTTAAAATATTTAAGCTTTATTGTAAAGAAACATTTATATAATATTTTAGTTTTAATAGATTATGGCTTTTTGGTTCTTCGGTAAAAAAAAGAATGAGGAAATTGGAAAATTAAAATCTAACTTAAAGTATTCTTTCTCGAATATTAAAAAAGATATGGGATCTGTTAATAAAATAGTCGATAATTTTAAGGAAAAACATGACGAACATGACCAAAGACACGACCATCATGAAGCAAGATTAGAAAAAGTAGAGCAAGATTTAGCGGAAATAAGGGAAATTTTGGAAAAAAGTATATTCGAATCACCGAGGAGGTCTGAACGTTCAATCATTCATGAACGTTCAATCGCGTTCAAGCGTTCAAATCAATCATTCATGAACGTTCAAAATCTTAAAAATGTACTTACTCCAGCTCAAAAAAGAGTAATCCAGTTATTAATGATAGCCGAAACCCCAGTGGAATATGAAGACATTGCTAAAGAATTAAAGTTAAATATCATAACTATAAGGAGGCATATCAACGACGTGAAAAGGCTTGGTTTTGAGATTGTTGAGAGAATAAATACCGAGAATAATAGAAAGGTTTTCTATATAGAGAAAGAAGTTAAAAAGATGATCAAAGCTAAAAAGTGAGGATTATTATTAAAAAAGTAGATTTAATTAATTATTTCTTATATATAAAGTATACTTAACTTCAAAAAAATGAGAGTTGTTTGGTATAAATATGAAAAAATAAGTATTTTTTAAAGAAAATATAGAAAGTGAGAGTTTGTGATTAAATCTTTTTGTTCTGGCGAAACTCAATAAGATCTGCCATAACATTCAAATCACGAAGTTCTTTTTTTATAAAAAATATCGTCTTCCCATTAAACAAACGCTCTCTACCGACGGGAATTCCCTTACCCATTAATGAAGAAATGTAATTTCTAACGTTCCCTTCAGTCAAATTCAGTTTATTTGCTATATCCCTATAAGTCACTTTTCCCAACTCTTCTTCTAATTGATATAGGGCAGTAAACACTGAAAATTCCCGATCTGTTAGACTTCTAAACCTATTTTCTAATAAAAATTTTAATTGCTTATCATTGTCATTGATTGTCATTGATTGTCGCTTATCATCAACAACCCTATGATTTCCAGTGGAGATAGACGAAATCTGGCTCCTTATCTCATTTAAGATGCTTTTAAGGTATTCTACGCCCCTTTTTAAGTCTAAATTCTCCTTATTTTGTAAATTCAGAGCTTCTTTAAGTTTTTCTACCTCTTCCTTGATAAACTGTATATCTTCTCTAACTTTTACAAAAGAATTCTTTATTTTAACATCAAAATCGGGATCCATAACATCATTAAATGAAAAAAGTATAAAAATTTAACTAAATCAAAAACCATATATACTTCTAAGTTATTTGTTTTTTAGAGGTGATAGTGATATATTGGGTAGTGTGGATTTTAAGACGAATGTGGGTTTTTTTATCGTCTTAATAAGTGTAATTGTACTGGCTTTAATAGAAGGCAATAACATGTCTTCTAGCTTTTATTTAAATAAAGCTATTACATCTAGCGAAATTCAATTAATTGCTTTTATAATTCTAACGATATTTATAGTTACTGTAGCTATTTTTCAGCCATATAAAATAAGTTTAGTTGCTTACTCTGCCATGACTCTTGGTTTAGTAGTCTTAATTACCAGCTTTTTTGATAAAACTAATAACTTTAAATTAATAACAAAGGTTATTCAGATATTGCTTGGGTTAATTTTGATGATAGCTGGGTTCTTTATGGACCAAAAAAGTAAAGCTAGCAAAGAAGAAAAAAAGCTAGCTGTACAAGGATTAAAATACTATAATAGAAAATAATCTCTTATTAATGGTTATGCTTATAAGATTAATCTCATTTTTTTACATATATTTCTTTAACTATGATTCAATATCTATCTTGAACTGTAAAAATATATTTAAATAAAAACTATTTCCATCTTGGATAATGATAAAAGAGTTGAGAATTCTAAAGATAATGAAAAAAGAGGGTCTTACTTGGGTTGAAGCAGAGAAAAAAGAAAAGGAAATTAAAACATTAAAAGAATTTCTTTAACCAATATACTCGTTTACATTTACTTTTACTTTTTGTTGTTGATCTATCCTAGGCAAAGGTAAATGGGGTGGTAAATTAATCTCCTGGCTTAATTCTAAAGCTTTTATATTCGATTTTGCTAATATTGTGTTAAATAAACCTGCAAATATCTCATTAGGTAGTTTTTTGGATTTCTCCCATTCTTGTTTTATTTCCTTTAATTTCTTAACGTTCTCTGTATATAACATACTTCCTTT
>CAYHUI010000027.1:0-4441 GCA_964360175.1 Candidatus Woesearchaeota archaeon | reverse complement strand
CCCCTTTCCAAAATAAATATGTATGAATCCTCTTTTTTGTATTTCCATTTTCAAGATCAGCTACATTTGCTAGAGCCGCAATCAAAACAAGTTGGCTCGCTACAACCGCTCACTAAACCAACATTTGTACTAAAACATTCTGGACAATAAAGCGCAGCTCCATTTGATGAATTAGAATTTATATTATCTTGTTTATTTTGATTAATAAGTGTTTTTTGAGGATCAAGGATAGTTTGTCCATTCAAGTCTTTTAGCTTACTAGTTTTTATTAAATGTTCTCTCAAAGCTTTTGAAATTCCATGCGGTATTGAATCTATTCTTTTTTGTCCAAATCCAAATGGATTATCGCTTTTGATAGAATTTAAGTGTTTAATTAACTTTACAGGATCCCCCCCAATCTGTAAATATTTAGATAATATTATACCTAAAGCTGTTGACAAACCACTTATCTCTGTTCCAGACGGAGAAATGTTTGCAAAAACTTTTGTAGGCCCTTCCTCGTCGTAATTTATATGAACATGTAAAGGCCCATAGCCTGTATCTATTTGATAATATTCTGATTTTTCAACACCAGATCTTGGCCTTCTTTTTAAAGTTGTTATTGATGATAATTCTTCTTTTTCTGTTTTTTTCTCACTTAAATTTAATATTTGTAATGATTTACTTCCATCTCGGTAAATTGTAACACCTTTTGCTCCAAGTTCATATGCTGTTTCATAAACTTCTCTTACATCATCTACAGTAGCTTCGTTTCTTAAATTTACAGTTTTACTTACAGCGTTATCAGTATATTTTTGGAAAGCACATTGTACCTTTACATGATCTAAAGGCGATAAATCATGCGATGTCAAGAATAATTTTTGTATTTTTTCTGGAATTTCTTTTATGCCCATAATTGATTTATGATTCTCTTCTATTCTTTTCCATAATTCATCTTCTTTTAATCCAAAAAATTTATTTTCCTCAGCTATCTTTCTAAATAAGGGATTTACTTCAAAGAAGGTATCTTTGTAAGCTGGTTTTTCTCCACGCTTTAAAGCATCTATTCCTGCTGCATTGTATCTGACATAAACTATTGCAAAAAAGGGTTCAATACCAGCACCTTGCAATCCAGCTGCAATACCAATAGTTCCAGTTGGTGCTATTGTTGTTCTAGCGCAGTGTCTTAGTTTAACATCTTGGCCTCTAAAATACTTGCTATTCTTATCATAAATACTATCTTTAAAGTTTGAAAATACACCACGAGATTTAGTTAATTCACATGAAGCTTGCAAGGCATTATCATTGATAAACTTCATAACTTCTTCTGCTTTTTTAAAAGCTTGTTCTGAATTATAAGAAATATTAAGCATAATCAAAGTTTCTGCCCAACCCATTACACCTAATCCAATTCTTCTATTACCTTTAGCCATAACTTCTATCTCTGGTATTGGATAATTATTAACATCAATTATATTATCTAGAAAATGAACACAAGCAAATATACATTCTTTTAATTTTTCCCAATTCATCTCTTTTTTATTTTCGTCAACAAATTTAGTGAGATTGATTGAGCCTAAGTTGCACGGTTCATTTGGTAAGAGAGGTACTTCCCCACAAGGATTAGTTGACGCAATCTGACCTAAAGCTGGTGTTGGATTTGAATTAGTTTCATTCATCCTATCTATTATAATATAACCTGGATCTCCTGTTTCCCATGCTCCTTTAATCATCTCATTCCAAACTTCTCTTGCATTTAATTTACCAATAGCTTGTTTAGTTCTTGGAGTAATTAAATCATAATCTTTATTTTGCTTAACAGCATCCATAAATTTTTTATCTATTGCAACAGAAACATTAAAGTTTTCCATAACACCAGGGGTTTTTTTCATGTTAATAAATTCCATAATATTAGGATGATCATATCTTAAAATTCCCATATTCGCCCCGCGTCTTGTATTGTGACTTACAAAACCATTTGCTATATATGTATGTGTTTCTGGTACAACTAAATCTAAAGTTAAGTCTTCTCCATAGCTTATCGAATTTACTCTATCATAAAACTGATTATTTGTTAAGAATTTAGTTAAGAAACTAGTTTTAATAGAATCATATTTTTTACTTAATTCACTTAATCTAAATCTAGTTAAATTACGTTTATCTTTAATATCATCAAAATAATGCCAAATTTTTTTATAAATTTCATTTTTATCTTTTAATCTTCCATAATATTCTCTAAATTTTTTTCCTTGATTTGGTACGAAATCATTGTAACTTACTTTAATACTAGTTTGTTTAATCCTATTTTTTTTCTTATCACTTATAAAACCTATTTTCTCTTTGGATAAATCTAAGCTAAATTTACTTGTTATTTCAAGCATGTATAATTTATTTTTACCAAAAGAACCCTTTCTACTTTTATAAATTCCAACCTTAGAAAATATACCCAAGCTTAATAAAAGATACTGAACTTGTTTTATAAGATCTTTAGATGTAGAACTTAAACTTATATAACCATCTTTTCTTATAGTGCCATCTGCTTCGAATAAACCCCTTAAAAATGCATAAGCACATTCTTTATTACTCTCAAGTATTATTTTCGGAATAAACGCATTTTTAGAATTTATTTTATTTACTCCAATAAACTTTAACCACTCAACTAAAATTTTACTCTGATAGATATTATTAATACTTTTATCATTCTTTTTTTGTTCTACTCTACTTTTAATATTAAATAAATTTAAAACCAAATCATCAAAATAATTTTTTAGTTCAATACAATCATGTGGTATTGCTAGCATTAATTTTCCTTTATGGAAACATCCATCTCCTGTATAATAACCAATTAATTCTGCTAATTCTTTAGTAAGTTTAGAAGGAATTTTACATTTTTTTGCATTAAAATGAAATTCTTGATTAAATTTTTTAAATTCTAAGTTATTATCTATAAAAGTATTTCCTTGCAAAGCAACCCAATCATTTTTATTTATTTTCCCTAGTTCTTTCCATACATAATCTCCATTTTGATCTATTACTCTTATTTTATGATTTAATGTAGCACTAAATTCATAACCATTTTTAGTTTTAATTTTTTTTATCTTTTTTATTCCATTATTGTAAAATTGTTCTGTTTCTTTAATTCCATTATCTGTGTTTACCTTTATGTTTAAAGGCTTCCAACCTGGATGACCTGGATTATCAAAATCTTTAATTCTTTTTAAACCAAGTCCTGTAGAAATGAATGTATCTTTAGAAACACACCCACCTTGTTTCACAACTTCAGTTGACTTGTCAAATATTTGCATAAATGAAATTGGACCAGAAGAAATTCCTTTTGTTGACATAACCTCATCATTAGCAGGTCTTAATTTACTAAAATCAAATCCAGTTCCTCCGCCCGAACGGTGTATTAAAGCCATTCTTTTAACAGCATCATATATACCTTCGATAGAATCGTCTACATCTAAAACATAGCAAGCCGAGAGCTGTTGTAAAGGTCTACCAGCGTTCATAAGCGTAGGTGAATTTGGCAAGAACTCAAAATTAGCTAACAAATCATAAAATTTCTGGTGTGTTTTATCATACATTTCTTTAAATATTTTATCTTTACTTAATTTATATAAATTAGCCAAGAATTTTTTAAAATTATCATTACGTTTATTATGCTCATTTAAACCTTCATGCAATAAAAATGTTTTAGTTGTATTACCCTGCGGATAATTTGTTGTAAATTTTCTATGATTTGTACCTTCTAGCATTTCTTCTTCAGGTATACTATAAATTAAATCACCCAAAGCTATATTGCCAGAAATCAAATCAATCCAATCTTCAACTGTTGGAGAATCTTTAAGATATTTATCTGTAATAACTTTAAGCTGGTTTTCAGTTAAATTTATTTTGAATTTATTTTTTAACATCAATTCACCTTTATATCATTTAAATTTATAAAAGTTTCTATGATTTTTGTGTAAGTTTTTTCAATTCTTCTTTAAAATCTTCCAAATCTTTAAATTCTCTGTATATCGATGCAAATCTTATATATGCAACGTGATCTAGTTTTTTTAATGAATTTATTACTTTTTCTCCAATTATGCTGCTTTTAATCTCTTTTGATTTTAATTTTCTTAAATCTTCCTCTATTTTCTCTGCAATTTCCTCTATTTTTTCTAGAGCTACTGGTCTTTTTTCACAAGCTTTTGTTAAACCCTTTTTTAACTTCTCAATATCAAATTTTTCTCTTCTATTGTCTTTTTTTATTACAATTAGGTTTGCTGATTCTACCTTTTCATATGTTGTAAAGCGCTTTTTACAATTTAAACATTCTCTTCTACGCCTTGTTATTTCTAAACTATTTGGTTCTCTTTTATCCACTACTTTTGTATTTGGATGAGAGCAAAATGGACATTTCATTTATTACACAATATATTGTATGTTAATCTGTTAGCAGACCAACCAGTAGTAT
>CAYHUI010000026.1:0-4997 GCA_964360175.1 Candidatus Woesearchaeota archaeon | reverse complement strand
TGTAATAAATGTTAACCTTAATAGCACTTAAGAAATAATATTTTTATAAATCTATACTTTTCACTTAACAAATTTTACATTTGGTAAGTTTTTAAATTGATTGTCGCCTGTCAAAAACTTAATGTTAAGGTCTTTCGCAATAACATAGCCTAAACAATCACTATAACTTAAATCTTTGTTTTTGTGTTCGAGCCTAAAATCAACTGCCTTTGGAATCCACTCAAACTCTAAATCAATACAAAAACTCTGTAATAACCTAAAGAATTCATCTGCCTCTTCTTTGACTTTTTTAAGATGATAATAGACCTCATAAACATGTAAAAAAGAAGTTACTACTTTTGCTTTCTTATATTTTTCATAATTTTTATTTCCTTTGTAGACTTCAATTAAAGCATAGCTATCAAAAAAGTATATCATTTTATATTTTATTCATCTTCCACATATTTCTGCTTTCGTCTTTCATTTTTTGAGTATTTATTTTTTTCTTTAACTTACCAAAGAAGTCTTCTAAAGTTTCTTTTTTTGTAATTGTTATTGTAATTTTGTCTTTTTCGTGTATATCTTCCTTAATGGCTACCTCTTTAGGTATAACTACTCCAAAAGAATTTCCCCAAATCTTAACTTCGGTTTTTAGATGTATCATGTATAATTAATAATTATACAAGTTTATAAATGTTTTCATTACTAATGAACAGTTTTGTTCATTACTAAAGAACACCTGATTTTAGAAAACTCTATACAAAGACATTTAAACTTCTTTTATTAATCAATTGGTATAGGAACCATGAATACTCAAGATTTTCTAAAAAAACTTGAAACAGAGTTAAAGATAAGAGGTTTTAGTATTAATACTGTTAAGGCCTATTTATTCCATAACAATAAATTTTTAGATTTTATCAAAAAAAATCCTGAAGAAATTTCAGAAGACAACATAAAAGAATACTTAGCTCATTTAATAGAAAGACCATTATCAAATAGAACTGTTGCATTAGCAAGAGCATCTATAACTTTTTTTTACAACGAAATCTTAAATCAAAATTTTAGAATTAAATCCCCAAAAATTCCAAAAAAGCTTCCAGTAGTTTTAACAAAAGAAGAGGTTAAAAGCTTAATAGAAAACACAAAAAATAAAAAACATGAATTAATAATAAAATTTTTATATAGCTGCGGTTTAAGGTTAAGCGAATGTGTAAATTTAAAAGTTGAGGACTTAAACTTAAAAGAAAGAACAGGTTTTGTTAGATCCGGTAAGGGTAGAAAAGACAGGAGAATTTATTTAGCAGAGAGCATAATCCAAGAGCTAAAGGATTATTTAGAAGAAGAAAAAATAGAAAATAGTTATATTTTTTTAGGTAGAAATAAAAAACAAATTTCAAATAGGACTATACAAAAAATTGTAACTCGGGCAGCAAAGAAGGCAAACATCAATAAAAATATTCATGTTCATACTTTAAGACACAGCTTTGCTACTCATCTTTTACAAAATGGAATTGATATAAGGAAAATACAAGAATTTTTAGGACATGCAGACTTAAGTACAACACAAATCTACACACAGGTAACAGAATCAGAACTAAAACAAGTTAAAAATCCATTAGATTATTTATACGAAGAGAATAGCACAAAAAATTCAAATAACTAACGAGTGCATCTAACTAATGTACCTTGACATCCTAAACTGCGAGCTTGTTCTAGAGAATCATAACAACCAGCAAATTGATTAAAGCCAAGCACACATAAATTAGTTCCTCCTGTACAGCCACTTATTTATATAAATCACTTGATTTATTGTAAATATTACGATTGAGGAGTAGAAAGATTTATAAATCTATTCATCATAAAATTAAATATCACATATAAGAGAATTTAAAAGTTTTCTTATATGTTGTTTAAGACAAGGAGGAAGTATAATATGAGAGACTTTGGTCGTGGCGGTGGTGGATTCCAAAGGGATTTTGGACCACGAGAAATGCATAAAGCAACCTGCTCTGAATGTGGAAATGAATGTGAAGTTCCATTCAAACCTACAGAAGGCAAACCGGTTTATTGCAAAGAATGCTATATGAAAAGAAAAAGATTCTAATTCTTTAAAATATAGAATAAATTTATTTTTATTTTTTACATTTTTTAAAATTATATTAGTGGCTCAAATATAAATCTTTTACTAATTTTTTATTTTGTAAGTTAGAACCATATAAAACTATTTTTCCTGATTCTAAAACATAAGCTTTATTTGAAATTTCTAGGGCCATTCTAGCATTTTGTTCAACTAATATAATAGTACTTCCTAATTTATTTATTTCTTTTATTTTTCTAAAAATTTCTATCATGGTCTTTGGAGCTAGTCCTAAGCTAGGTTCATCTAGTAATAATAATTCTGGTTTAAGCATTAAAGATCTACCAATAGATAAAATTTGTTGTTGTCCTCCCGATAAAAATGTTGCCTTTTGATCTTTCTTTTCTTTTAATATTGGAAAATAATTATAAACCTCTTCTATCCTTTCTTTAATCAAATTTTTTTCTAAAATAAAAGCACCCATTTCTAAATTTTCTTTTACTGTCATTGTTTGGAAAACTCTTCTACCTTGTGGTACATAGCTAATACCTAATTTAACAATATCATCAGGATTTTTATTTGCAATATTTTTTTTCTTAAATATAATTTTTCCTTTATTTATCTTTAATAATCCGAATATACATTTCAATATTGTCGATTTTCCACTACCATTAGGACCAATTAAAGCAACTAAATCTCCTTGTTTAACTTCTAGATTAATCCCTTTTAATATTTTTAAATGTCCATAACCTGCTTCTAGATTTTTAACTTGTAACATTATAACTTAACCTTTTTACCTAAATAAGCTTCTAACACTTTTTCGTTGTTTTGAATTTGTTTTGGGGTTCCAATAGCAATTTCTTCTCCATGATTCATCACAATAATTTTATCTGCAACATCCATAACAAATTTCATATCATGTTCTATAAATAAAATTGTTTTTCCTCCTTTTTTTAATTTAAGTAAAATATTTTTTATATTATTTTTCATTATAGGGTTAACACCAGCAACTGGTTCATCTAACATTAAAAAATCAGCTTCTGTTGCTAATGCTCTTGCAATCTCTAATAGTTTTTGCTGGCCATAACTTAAATTTTGAGCTAGAGAATTTCTTTTTTCTTCTAGATTAACTAATTTTAAAAATTCTAGAACTCTTTCTTTATTAGTTTTTTCTTCATGTTTTATATAAAATGGTTTAAAAATTGTACTTATAAAATTCTCTCCTTCTTGAGATCTAGCTAATAATAAATTTTCTATTGCAGTTAATCTTGGAAATAATCTAATTAATTGAAAAGTTCTTGTAATTCCAAGTTCTGCAATTTTATAAGGTTTTAAATTTATAATAGGCATTCCTTTAAAATGAATATCGCCCCTATCTAATTTTGTTAAACCTGTAATTAAATTAAATACAGTAGTTTTGCCAGCTCCGTTTGGTCCTATTAAAGCAACAATTTTATTTTCTTCTACTGTAAAATCACAGTCATGAACTGCTTTTATTCCATCAAATTGTTTTTCTAAATGTTTAACTTCTAACATTTTAATAAAGTATAAATTTTTTAATAATCTCTTTAGTTTCTTCTGGTGAAGAAACAGCAAGGCAATCAACTCCATATTCTTTTACAGGGAAATCATTTCCTCTAGGCATTAAAGCATCTCCGATAAAAACTATTTCCTCTTTCTTTATATCTAAAATATTTTGGAGCTTTTTTATTCCATAAGCTTTATCTATCCCTTTCTTAGTTATATCAATTGATGTTGTTCCTCCTATCTTTATATTAAATTTAGGAATATATCTTTCGAGAATTTTAATAATCTCAAAACGCTTTTTGAAATTAGGATCCCAAAACTTTTTCAATTCAAGAGGAGCTTCTTGCCCTAAAGCAGCAAATGTAATTTGGCTCCCTCTATCCTCTATTATTTCACCATAAACTTTTTTAGGTTTATGTCCATACTCATATAATGCTTTTTTGAACGCATTAAATATTTTTTCTTTTTCTCTAGCTGAAAAATCTTCAGAATATAAATTTACCCATAAATCTTTACTTTTATCATAAACATACATTCTAGTACTACAAGTAGGACATATGTAAAAATTAGAAAAAATTGTATCGTCTTTGGACAAGTAAGGTAAAATTTGTTTTTCAAACATCCTGAAATCTCCACCAGATATTATAGAAACTTTAAATTTTTTAATTAATTGACATAATAATTCAGCCATTTCAGAATCAATTCTAGATCTACTTATGGTTATTGTACCATCTAAATCAAATACAATAAGTTTTTTGTTTTTCATGTTAATTTTCATATTAGTAAGTTATAATCAAAGTCTATTAAAATTAAACTTTACTCTTTAAACTAAATTCTCCAAAAATCCCTTGTGGTCTTTTGATTAATAATAAAATAAGTAATGCAGAATAAATCATTTGCCTTAAAGCTCCAATAGTAAAGCTAGGTAAAGGTAAAAATCTTAACGGTTCTGGTAGTAAAATTAAAATTATTGCTCCTATTAAAGCACCTTTAACAGAAGCCAATCCTCCTATAATTATCATTGATATTACTAAAATGGATTCTAAAATTGTAAAACTACTTGGATCAATAAAAGTTATATAATGTGCATATAAACTTCCTGCTATCCCTGCAAAAAATGCAGATATCATCAAGGCTTGAGTTTTATATTTAATTATATTTTTTCCTAAACTTGCTGCAATTAAAGCATAAATAGATCCTGCAATAATACCATTTACTATTAATTGGTTTGCTAGAGGCATTTTATTAACTTAAATAATCTAATCTTTTAATTCAAGAACTATATGTTTTTTATCAGGAACTGAGACGTAAATAGACCCCCCTTTTTTTAAATCTAAACTTCTTATTACATCTCTATTTAAATAAATACCTAATCTATCTTGTGATATTTTTACTATTTTTTGTTTTATTTTTA
>CAYHUI010000025.1:0-5653 GCA_964360175.1 Candidatus Woesearchaeota archaeon | reverse complement strand
TACTTCAGGATATTTTCCTTTTATTAATTTAATGGCTTTATCCCCTAAATTTTCACAATCTTTAATACATTCGTTTATTATATTGTATTTTTCTATAAGTTTTAATATATAATTTGTATCAATTTCAAATTTTAGAACTCTTTCTATAATCTCTCTTTCTTCTTTAATTAAATTTTTATCTAATAATTTTCGTATAGCATATGTCATATAACTGTTTTTTAAATCAGAATAACCTCTAGCATCTGGGTATTTACGCCAAGGAATCAAATCATAAACATCATTTTTTATTTGTCCTGCTAATGCTAAAAGTTTTGAATATTTCAAAATATCTTCAGCAAAATTTTTAGAGGCTTTTTCATGATAGTGTAATGATGTACATGTATTCTTTTTTATGTAAAGTACTTTAGCTGAATATAAATCTGTTTGACCAAAATGTACTTCTTTGCCCCATGGTTTTGGTACAATTTTTGTCATTTTAACCCAAGATTATTTATAAAGTAAATAGATATTAATAACTTTCGATAAAACATTAAATCTTCTAATAGTATATAATATATTAGCTATTTTATTATCTTAATTATTTTAGGAAAAATTTATAAGTTAACCAATAAGTTTTAGATATAAGCGCAAGTAGTATAATGGCTAGACTTTAAGGGCTTATATAGCGGCCTTCCAAGTCGCTGATCCGGGTTCGAATATCAGAACCGAGGTTTAAACCTCCTGAGAAATATCTCATGATAAGAAAGTCCCGGCTTGCGCATTTAATATTAATTTAAAATGAGAAGCAATATTTTAGTTTTTGTAGCACATCCTGATGATTTAGAAATAGGGATGGGAGGCACTTCATTAAAATATTCCCAACAAGGTAAAAAAATAATTCAAGTTATATTTTCTTATGGCGAACTTAGTATATTAAAAAAAAATATTATAGTAATAATAAGAAAAAAAGAAGCTAAAAAAGCTGGAAAATTAATTGGTTGTAAAAAAATTATTTTTTTTGGATTAAGCGATGGAAAAATTTCTAGCGAAATAAAAGAAAAAAATGTCAAAGAAAAAGTAAAAAAATTAATCAAACAATATAAACCTATTAAAATATTTACACATTCTATTGATGATTTGCCAGATCATAAAGCTGTTAATAGAGTTGTAATAGAAACTTTAGATGAATTAAAAAGTAAAGCAGAAGTTTATGCTTTTGATATATGGAACCCAACCAGTTTAACTAAAGCAAATTATCCAAAATTATTTGTTGATGTAACTAATACTTTTGATACAAAAATTAAAGCTTTAAAATTATTTAAAAGTCAAAAACATGTTATGCTGCAATTAATGCCGGCTGTTTTTTTAAGAGCAAAATTAGCAGGACAGTATGATAATTGTAAATATGCAGAAAAGTTTTACAAAATAAGATGAAAAATTTATTAATAACAACAGATAGTTTTTTACCAAGATACGACGGAATAGCTATTTTTTTAGAAGAACTATTATCTTATTTAATTAAATATTATAATGTAACTGTAATTGCTCCTAAATTTGGAAAATATAAAGCTAAAAATTTTAAATTAATTCAATTAGAACTTTCAAATATAAAAATTGCTAATTATAATCCTGCTAAAATCGATAAAAATTTAATTAAAAATGAGATTCAAAAAAATGATTTAATATTTGTAAATACCATAGGTCCAATTGGTAGCACTTCAATAATTCAAGCCAAAAAATTAAATAAAAAAGTTATAAATTATGTACATAGTTTAGATTGGGAGTTGTTTAGTAAAGCAACTAATTTATCTTTCCTAGAAAATTTTTTTAAAACAATAGTTAAATCTTTATATAATAAATGCGATATAACAATAGTCCCTTCTTTAGAAACTTTAAAAGAACTTAATAAAATTGATATCACTACAAAAATAAAAATTGTTGAAATTGGTTTGGATACAAAAAAATTTAAAATCGCTAATAAAGAAAAAGCAAAACAAAAATTAAAACTTAAAAATAAAATTGTAATAATTTATGTAGGTAGAATAAGTAAAGAAAAAGATTTATTTACACTAAAAAAAGCTTTTAAAATTTTAAAAAAAGAATTTTCAAATTTATATTTAATTTTAATTGGTGATGGTGATAAAAAAGAAATAGAAGAATTAAAAGATAAAGATGTGAAAATTTTGTCAACTAAAAATGTAGCATCTTATTTAAATGCAGCTGATATATATGTATTACCTTCATTAACAGAAACTAGTTCTTTATCTACATTAGAAGCTATGGGTTGTGGATTACCAGTAGTTTGCACTAAAGTTGGTTATATCCAATCTTATCTTAAAAATAATTACAACGGTTTTTTATTTGAGAAACATAATACGAATAATTTAGTAGAAATTTTAAGAAGATTAATTAAAAATAAAAATTTAAGATTAAAAATTGGTAGAAATGCAAGAAAGACTGTAGAAAGATTTTCTTGGGAAAAAACTGCTCTTAACTTAAAAAATATTTTTGATAGAGTTTAAAGGATTATAAGATTAGTGCTCCCAGTGGGATTTGAACCCACGACCCTCACCTTAGGACGGTGGCGCTCTGTCCAACTGAGCTATGGAAGCGATTAAAATCAAAGAATTAAGCTAGCCTAATTACAGGACTGCCTTCTTTAAAAACTCTTACTGTTCCAGATTGCGATACAACAATTACAATAGCATTTATTTTTTTAGTTAAAGCAGCACAACAAAGATGTCTAGTACCAAAACCAGGAGGTAAATTTATATCATTTGTGTTAATATCAATATAAGCCCCTCCTGTGTATATCTTCCCATTATTATCCAAAACAAAAACTCCATCTAACTGAGAAAATTCTTTGATAGTTTCTCTTAAATGGGGATTTGTTATATTTCTTACATCCTCAGCATAGCCAGCAAAGGGATTTATTATAAGTTGTTTAATATATTTTGAAGTTTCTTCTGTATCTCCAATAACAAATGCTGTTCCAATTTTTCGACCTTCACGCCCTTCTCTACTTATCTCTAAAGCTATATCAATTACAGCTTCTAAAACATCTTGATTCACATTTTCAGCTAAATTATGAATGCTTATATCAAAAAAGATTTTATCAACATCAAAAACAAATAACATTCCTTTATAACCACTACCAATACTTTCATCAGCAACGCAAACTACTTTATCACCTTTTTTAATATAACTTTTGTTTATACCTTCCATTAATAATTCTTTAATTGGAACTATCGAACCACCAGTAACTTTTCTTATTTGAGTTAGATATTCTATTTTTGAATAAACTCCTGTTCTAACTTTCTTAAAAACAGAAACTTTAACGTCTATATGGGGTAAATTTTGAAATTCTTCCTTGACAGCATCTTCTATTGCTATAATACAATCAGCGTCTATCTCTATAGCTATTTTTGTTGCAGCATAACCTATTGATTCTTCTACAATTTTCATAATATTTTTATAGTTGATTTCTATATTTATACTTTTTTGTTTTTAGAATTAAACTTTTAGAATAATTTTTTTATTCATGCGTAAAGCATCTACCAAAGTTCTACCTAAATTACTATCTTTATTAATTTTAATTTCTGCTTGTTTTCCTGCAATAGCACCAAATAAAAATTTATTATCTAAATAAAAATTAATTGTATTTTTAGTATAATTATTACTTATTTTAAATACTATAAAATTTCTTTTTTCATAAAAATCAGCTTCAATAATCTTGTCTTGTTTTAATTCTTTAAGTTCTCTAACTTCAATACTAATACCTAATTCTTTTTCAATAGCAGAAATAGTTTTGCCCTCTCTTCCAATTATTCTTGCAATCTCATCTTCAGGAACATATATTGCAGCTTTATCTTCTCCAAGAAATTCAACTTTTACATTTCTGGAATATCTTTGCATTTCATTTTCTAGTAATCTTAAGGCTAATCTGTCTTTAGCGCTTATTTGCTTTTCATTTACAGGTATTACAACGGTTTCTTCTCCATAACTATAAATCTCAAATTCTAATTTATCTGTTTTAAAATCTCGAACTTCTACGACAGGTCTTGCTAAATCTGCTTCAATCATTCCACTTGGTACTTTAATCAATATTCTTAAAGTTAAGACTTTTGCAATTTGTCCATTTTCTATAAATAAAATTGTATCTAATATACTAGGTATCATTCCTGTTTCTACCCTGCCTATAAAACGTTGAACAGCATCTATTGGAGCTGCTGCATGCAATACCCCGATACTATTACTTCCAGCTAATCTTAAATCTGTGTATAATTTAAAATCAGGTGTATCCCTCATCTCATCATAAATTATATTATCTGGTCTGGTTAAAAATAAAATATCATGAATCTCTTCGCTTGTTGTAAAATTTTTAGAATATTGAGTTATTTCATCTGGTAATTGTAGGTCTCTAGGAGATTCAACAGTTTTTACAATTTTTCCGTCTTTAAGAAGAGATTCAGCGACGGCTTGGGCTAATGTGGATTTTCCCGAGCCTACTTCGCCTGCAATTATAACACCTCTTGCTTTATTTTTAATCCTGTTAAGAACGGTTTCATCTAAATCATAATCTTTTAAATTTAATTTTTTTAACGGTTTTACTATAGTAATTTCCCATCCATCTGAAATAGGGGGTTTAGTAATAACAACTCTATAATTTTTATACTGAACTATAGTTGAACCCCTTCTAGAAATTTCTACAAAAGATCCTGGATCTATTCTAGCGTATTCCACAATTTCTTTTGCTAGATTTTGTACCTCTTTTGTACCTAATTTTTTATCACTTATCTTAGTCAATACCCAATTTCCAGGTGCACCTTTTTTTCCTACAACCAAACAATTTTCTTTTATATGCACAGACATTGTAGTGTCATCAAAGAATTTTTCAAATTCTAACTTAGTTTTAATTTTCTCAACAGGAAAAAATCTAACTTTAGTATTATAAGCTTTTGCTGATTCTGCTAATACAGTATCTGCTGTCATTAAAGTAGCGTCTTCATTAAAAGCTAAATCTCTTATTACAGCGTCTATCTCACCGGAAACTTTAGCATATTTTATTTGACCTGGTTTAGGGCGCTCCCCTAAAAATTCTAATTCAATTTTTCCTTGTTTCTTAAATTCTTGTAATTCTTGTAGTTCTTCTAAACCAAGCATTCCAGTTTCTTGACCAGTGTTAGCTTGATGTTCTAATTCAGCTAGCACAGCTTTAGGTATAATAACCTTGCCTTTAAACTTCTTTTCTTTGATTAATCTAGATACTATTTTTTCTATTACAACTGATGTGTCTAATACATAACTTTCTTGATCTTCTGACATTTTCGTAAAGTTTTTAAACTCCTTAATTTTTATCTAATAAGGACTATCTTAGAATTAGCGCAAAAGATTTTAAGATAGTCTAATAAAATTGGGTTTTTAAATATTTCTATTTATATTCTTAGTTATTATTTTTTTATATCTAGTCTCTTCATTAATTCTGAAATAATAAGTTTCTTCTTTTCATTAGATAAAGAAAAAAGTACTTTTTTAATCATTTTTTCTGATATAGTAAAAATATAATTAAGTTTTATTATACTATCTTTTATAACCCCTTCTTTTTTTAGTAGTGGAATTCCTTTCATTTCTATATTGCTTGTTATACCAACTACAACTACATTACCATATTCTT
>CAYHUI010000024.1:0-6414 GCA_964360175.1 Candidatus Woesearchaeota archaeon | reverse complement strand
AATTGTTTAAATCCTAATAATCTTAATATTTTTTTAGCTAATGAACTTGAATGATAAACTGTATCAAAATCAGGAGTCCAGGAAAATAAAGCATTGTTGTTATCTATTTGAGTAAATATTGCATCTTGAGGTAAATCTACTGCATAAAATTCTAAAATATCTGCAGTATTAGGATCATTTGCTGTTACTGTAAATTCTAGTAATTGGCCTTCATTAACTTGTTTATTTCCAATAGGATCTAATACAGGAGGTAAATTAGAAGCACAACTACAATCTGCTACTATAATATTAATAGTTTCTAAATCTAATAATATTCCATCACTTACTTCAAATGTTACAATATAACTACCTATATCATTTGGATAAGCTGTTTGCCATGAGAATAAAGCATTATTATTATCTATTTGAGTAAATAAAGCTCCACTTGGTAAGTTAATAGCTGAAAATGTTAATACATCTCCTAAATCTGGATCATTAGCTGTAACTATAAATTCTAGTAATGAACCTGCACATATAGTTTTATCTCCAATTGGATCTAATATTGGTGGTTCATTTAAACCTAAATCTTGTTCTACAATTATTGTTAAGCTATCTGTTATTTCATGAAACTCGCTATCAATAGCAAGAGCAATATAATAATAAGTTCCTTCAACAGATTCGCTTAAAGTTCTATCAACAATACATTCTGAATCAAGATTGCAATCTTTATTTTCTAATTCTTGTGTTGAGCTGCCATCTGATCTATATAAAATAAGTTTTACTAATCCATCTTCATCAAAAGCTTCTGCTTCTATTGTAAATAATTCATTAGGTTCAACTTGAGTTATACCTTCAGGTATAGTATGAATATCTAGAGCTAAAGCATTTACGTTTAAAGCTAAAGCTATTAAAAACAATGGTACTAATAATATAAATAATAATTTATTTTTCATTTTAATTTACCTCTAAAATTTTAATCCTGCTCCTATATCTAATATAGTTTCATCAACATCATTAACAACATCAGAAATACTTGAACCATTATTGATGACTTTAACTCCTAATAAACCGAAGAATCTTTCATCGAATTTAACTCCAAATTGAGTTGCTAAAGTTTGGAATTCTAAAGATAGTGGTGGTAATGTTATTTGATTTCCATTTACATCTATTGTTAGTGGGCCTCTTTCTGCATTACCTTTCTCATATGAAATTATTAATGCAACTGGATTAATTTTACCTCCAACACTTCCGTATAAAATATTTCCATCTAAAACTCTTCCATCTTGTAACTCTACTGGGAATGATCTGGTTTTGCCTAAAGTTAAAAAGCCTGCTTTTTCTTCTTTACCATTTTGTATTAAAAATTCCAATGAACTATAATTAGTATCATTAAATCTTTCATTTGTCATTCTAGATAATAAATTTGTAGGTATATTCAAACCTAAAGCACCATTAAAACCTTCATGTATAATATGTCCTTTTAATTTTTGTTGATTATAACCTGCTACAAGAATCACTGGTAATTTTAAATCAGGAGTTGAACCTAATCTATAGCCTAAATTTTCTCCATCATCTAAAGTTCTAACGCTTGTTTTATCACTTTTTGTTTTTTCACTATTAAATGCTATTGCTGCATAAATTAATTTATTTAATTCTGCTCCAGCACCGAATAATTGATCTGTTGCAAATTTTGGTTCTTGTGAAATTCCATAAATTCCTGTTAATATAAAAATACCTTCTTCATCAGATAGAGAAGCTTGTAAATTTGCTCTTGATGTACTACCGCTAGCATTAAAAACAAGATGTGGTGGTAATATCAATTGTCCTTGTACTCCTAAATCACTTGTATTATCAATTTGTAAGTTAGCTAAAACATATCCATTAACTGATTCTACTTCAAGTGTATCTGATTCTTTTTTAACTTCTGGAATTTCTTTTACTTCTTCAACAGGTTCAACTAATTTTAATGTATCTTTTAATGTATCTGGTTTTAGAATTAAAACTTTTTTAACTTCTGGAATTTCTTTTACTTCTTCAACAGGTTTTTCAGCTTTTTGTGGTGCTAAAGATTCTTCAAGAGTAGGAACATTATAATCATAAGTAAGGATTTTTTCTCCTTCTTTTGGTTTGACCGGCTCCACTTCTTTAACTAATTCGTCCAAAGAAAAACCTTCTTTAACTAAATCAACTATATAAGTATTAGGAACAAAAAAATTACGTATGAAAGGTTTTTCAGGAGGAACCTTTCCAACCTTTCTATAATCAACTATATCTTCATTTTGTAACATTACACTATGATTAACTGGACTATCTTTTTTATAGAAAACTAATCTATTAGATAATTTCTTTCCTTTATAATCTACACCACCATCTAATTCTGCTCGTATAGGATTACCTTTATCATCTCTTATGATCTTTATTTTATTTTGATTAATTTCAGTTCCTCCATATGTTGAAAGAAATCTAGCGATCCAATGTACTGCTTCTTTTTCTGATTTTTCAGTTCTAAACATACCAAGTTTATTTAAAATATCAACAATATTCCCTGCGAATTCTCTTCCTTGATTATCAACATTATCTAAAAGTTCACCATCCCATTCTGGTTTATTATCTTCAGAAATAACACTTATATTATAACCATCTTTCCTTTTATTTACAACATACAAACGTGCTTTTCTAGCCCAATCATTCATAAAAGAATTTGTCTGAGCTTCAGTAATTTCTACTTTTTTTTCAAGAGTATCAGCATAAGCAGCACCTATAGGATTTAATGATCTTAAACCATCTTTAATTAATCCAAAAATATTTCTTTTTAAACTACCTTCTTCTATAATTTTATTTCCTTTATCATAAACTACATAAGAATCTCCAATAACTGGATTTTCATAATCACTAAATACTTTAATTGTATCCCCTCTACCATTTCTTATTCCTAATTTAGCTAATATTTCTCTACTAGGATTATCATATTGGAAAACAAAACTAGATTTTTGTTGTAATTGATACAACCTTGCTTTTCTTTCATGATTAGTTTCCTGCTGTCCATTTCCATTAGTAGGTGAAATTCTTTGATTAGGATCGTATCCATTAATTACTACACCTTCTAAACCAGGATTAGAATAATTAGAACCTGTATGTGTATATTGATCAGAAGGAGTACTAATAGAATAAGGAATTTTACTTATTCCTCTTTTAGAAATCTCTCTTTTTAATGATTTTATAAAAGAACTATCATTGTTATCTTGATAAGTTCTTACTTCTGCAGGTCTATCTTGAACATGTACTGGTTGATTTGATTGTATAAACATTTTTTTAACCCCTCATGAAAAATAACAACTTTCAAGTGGTATAACTGGTATATAAATCTTTCTATTTGTTACCATTCTAAAATTAATAAAGAAATGGGGACGCCAGGATTTGAACCTGGACATGATGGTTACTTCTAAAATCTGGAGCCATCCGTACTACCAGGTTATACTACATCCCCTTAAGTTTATATTGAATTTATTCTATTAATAAATATTTTGATTAAAGAAAAACTTATAAATCAAGATTAAATTAAATCCAATATGAAGAAATGTGATGTATTAATTATAGGAGCAGGAGCTGCTGGTTTAACTGCAGCAGTATATACATCTAGAAGAAATTTAAAAACTATTGTTGTATCTACTGATTATGGCGGCCAGTTTAATTTAACAGATCACATAGAAAATTATCCTGCTGTCAAATTAATTACTGGACAAAAACTAGCAAAAAAATTTAAAACACAAGCAAAAAAATTTGGTGCTAAATTTATAAATGGAAAAGTTGTTAAAATTTCTAAAGATTTAGAATCAAATAAAAATATTTTTTATCTTGATCTAGCAAGCGGTGAAAAATGTAAAGGAAAAGTTGTAATTCTTGCTTTTGGCAAAGTTCCAAGAAAATTAGATATTCCTGGAGAAGAAAAATTTATGGGAAGGGGTATTTCAACTTGTGCTATATGCGATGCGCCATTATTCAAAAATAAAACTGTTGCAGTAATAGGAGGGTATAAAGGTGCATTAGAAACAACTTTTGAATTAGCAAATATTGCAAAAAAAGTTTATTTAGTGCATAAAAAAGAAAATTTAACTGCTGATCAAGATTTAATAGATAAAGTAAAACAACTTAATAATGTAGAATTTATTTTAAATCATATTCCAGTAGAGGTTATTGGTGATAAAGTTATAAAAAGTTTAAAAATTAAACATGTTAACAATAATGAAATTAAAGAAATAGATTTAGATGGTATATTTATTGAAATTGGTTATATGGTAGATACAGGTTTTGTTAAAGATTTAGTTAAACTTAATGAAGACAATGAAATTGTAATTGATAATAATTGCAAAACTTCTACTGAAGGGATATTTGCAGCTGGTGATGTTACAATAATACCTTATAAACAAATTGTTATATCTGCTGGTGAAGGAGCTAAAGCAGCATTAGAAGCTTATAAATATTTAACTAATAGTGATAAAGTTGAAATAGACTGGACTTACTAAATTTTTAAATTAATCTTTTTCCAGTTTTTTTATCAATGATATGTATAACATTAACAGGGCAACCTTTGGCTGCATTCATATTTCTTTCAAATTCTTCTTCTGTAATTTCATATGTATAAAATTCTCCTTCTTTTTTTCCATCAATTAAAATCGCTTTTCCATCCT
The DNA here is from genome assembly GCA_964360175.1 of Candidatus Woesearchaeota archaeon. Taxonomy (GTDB): domain Archaea; phylum Nanobdellota; class Nanobdellia; order SCGC-AAA011-G17; family CAYHUI01; genus CAYHUI01. The sequence goes on along the minus strand of CAYHUI010000024.1, from coordinate 1,747 downwards.
CTTTAGACAATATCCATCTGTCAGGAGCTTCAGCTACGCAAGGAGCAGAACCAATACAGTTCTCCCTATCATACTCTATTATATATCTTTTTTCTTCATCTTTATTTTTTTGATTAGTTTGATTTTCATCTACCATTTTAAGAAAAAATATTTATTCAATTTCTTTATCTTTAGATTTAAATGTTGATACTAAATCTATTATATATTTTCCATCTCCCAACTTATAGATTAATGGTTTGCCTTTAAATAAATGTACTAAATCAACTTCATATTGCCCTGGTTTTATAACTTTAATAGATTCAAAATCTAAAAAGACTGGTTGGTTTTTATTAATATTTTCTCCAACTATATCTAAAACATCTCTTTCTATCTGGTTTTTTTCTGTATGTGTCAAATTTGCTGTAATTTCTTTAGCTTCATTTATAGAATTTACATCAATATAAAAAAAGAATTTACCACCGCAATTAACACAACCTTTTAATAACTCACTAGAACCATCTTCATATAATTTATCACAGTGAACACATTGATGAGGCATTTTTATAATAAAAGAAAATATTTTATTATATAAAAGCTTTTTGAATATTTATTTTCTTAAAAAGAGTTGTATCTTTGTAGGATCTTTTCTTATTTCCCTTACAATAGTAGCAGGTCCTATCACAGTTAGAATATCCCTATTACCAAATGTTGACGCTAATCTTTCAACCATATTTTGTAATATAGTAAGGTGTTTTACTTTTGGTATAAAACTAGTAAGTTCAATACCTTTAAAGCGTTTACTTTTTCCTATTCTTTTCATAGTTTCTGATATTAAATCAGTTTCTTCTTGAGGAGAAAGCTTACCTTGAACGAGTAAAATTTTATTTTCACTAGTCAAGTCTATTAAAAGTTTAACTCTTTGATAACTTGATAAATAAGCGATTGTAGCATATGGTATAAACTGTAGTGTTATATTTTTTGGCATTTTTCACCTCTTTTTTTAACCAAATTTTTTATTTAACTAACTTGAATAATGATTCATAAAATTCTTCTATATTATGACCGTTTTCAGCAGATATTCCAACAATATCATATTGAGGGAAAGCTGCTTCTATTTTTTTAACATCAGATTTTCTTAAATCTATCTTATTTCCAACTATTAAAACTGGTATATTTCTAGCTGCTAAATTACCAAGTATTGTTATATTAACTTGAGTATAAGGATTTTCTGTGGAATCTAAAACTACTAAAACGCAGTCCATATCATCTAACCATTTTATAGATTCTATTACTCCTTTAGTTGCTTCTTTAGCTCTCTTTCGTGATTCTTTTGCGCTCATCTTAAATTTCATAAAATCTTTATAATCAATCTTAGTTGCAATTCCAGGGGTATCAACTAAATTAAAATTTAAAATCTTACCTTTTTTTGATTTAATTTGAACTTTTTCTTTTTGTTGTATTTCTCTAGTTTCATGAGGTACTTTAGAAGCCTTACCCATGTTTTCTCCGATCCAATCTTTACAAATACGATTTGCTAGGGTTGTTTTTCCACTATTAGTTGGTCCATATAAACCAATTTTAACATTTTTCTTTTTTTTAAATAGGTTAGAAAAAATTCTTTGAATAAAATTATTTATTTTTATTATCATTTAAATTCACTTTTTAATTATTAATAAGGATTTATAGAATTATTTAAACATTTCGTTTTTTTCTTTCTAAATTTTGATTTACCATTTTTACTAATATTATTTTTGGTGCGCGAAACTTA
>CAYHUI010000023.1:0-6729 GCA_964360175.1 Candidatus Woesearchaeota archaeon | reverse complement strand
CTTATTTCTGGTTTCATTAATTCTATACATCTTTGAGTTCTTTCTGAAGTAAATTGACTAGCTAAATTATGCTTATCCATAAATTCTTGATCTTCTCTATCCATTTTATCCCCCCATTAAATATAACCTAATTTTTTTAATCTTTCTTTAACATTTTCCTCATCTTCTTTAGTTATCGAACTTTTATCACTACTTTCTAAAATAATTAATCGCATTATAAAGGTAATATAACTTGAAACTGTATTAAACGGCATTTCTTTTATTTTCTCTTTTATTTTATCAGCTAATTGTTTTGGAATTGAAATGCTTGTAATATCGTGATTAAATTTTTCTATTATTCGACTTTTGTCCTCTGGCATTTCTATAATCGATAGAACCGGAACTCCTTGAATTTTATTGGTTGTTGAAAATAGGCACACAATTAAATCAGTAGATTTCGGATCGTGTTTATGTTTTATAAAATCATTTCCAATTAATTCTAATTCTACTTCTTTTATTTCGCCTTTTAAATCCTCTAACTTATAGTCTGGAGAAGATTTTGTTCTTTTTTCTATTATTTTTTTAAATTTAATTTTTTCTAAATTTTTTTCAAACCACAAAGCAAATTCCTTTTCACTTTCAAAAGGAATCATTGTTTTAAAAACATCTGCCATATCTTCAAGTGCTTCTTCATAAGAAACATCTCTAATCGAAGAAATAGTTTTTAATTCTCTTCTAAAGGAATCTGAGATCTGGATTGTAGTTTTCATTTTACCCTTTTATATAAAATTATATATTTATATAAAATTATATAAATCTTTTGTATTTTTATTAGTTTAAGTCTACTTTTAATCTATTTTTGTATAATTTTTTAGAAGATTCATTAATTCTTTTTCTTCTTTATATCCCTTACCGAATAAATCATTATTCTCTTGAGGATCATTAACTATATTATAAAGCTCAAATTTGTTTATTGGTTTAATAAACATTAATTTCCAATCTTGTGTTCTTATACTGTGAATTATTGGATCTTTTGGAGAAGAATAAGGAGCTGTTCCTTCTAATGGCGCTGTTTCAGAAAATGCTATTCTTTGTCCTTTTTCTTCATTTCTAATAATTAAAAATAAACTTTTCCCTGTTAGCTTCATAAATCTATTATCTTCTTTTATGTTTAATGCTTCTAAAATAGTTGGCATTATATCAATTGTTCTTGCTAATTTATCTGAACGAAATGCAGGGAATATATTTTTATTATAGAATAATATAAAAGTTCTTAATGTAATATCATAACAAAAAGCGCTATAATAACGCTCTCCAAATTTTTCTCCGCAACTAGAACCATGATCAGAATATACAACTAAAATTGAATTATCTAATAAATTATATTTCTCTAATTTCTCTAGGATTTTTCCGAATTGGGCATCAGCTTCTAATGCATAATTCAAGTAACTTTGTTTATTCTTTTCTACTTGATTATAATATTCAGGATTATCAAATTTATATTTTTTAACAACGTTATGAATTAGTTTATAATGAATGCTGCTTATATGTAAATGAACAAAGAAATTTTTATTTTCTTTATTTAAATTATTTAATTCATCTATAATTTCAGAATGTACCTTCTCAACATCAGTTTTTTCTTCTTGTTCTAAATACTTATCAAAACCTTGTTGAGGTAAAATTATAGCATTCATAGAATCTCCAATAGTTGTATAATTGCGTTCCTTAAAATACTGGGTTAATAATTTACATTTATCTTCTTTAAAATCTTCAATACCAAAGTAACTATTTACGCCATTTTCACTTCCATAAATTCCTGAGAAAATTGCATAAAATGCACCAGTAGAATGGGGGGCATATGTTGTTAGGTTATTAAAATAAGTTGAGTTTGGGATTAATTTTTTTAAATTTGGTAGTTTATCAGCAAAATCCGGCCTTAATGCATCTAGTGTAATCATGATTACATTTAGCTTTTTTTCATCATTTTTTTTAAATAAGTTAAGCATAATTTAGGATTAATAAATATATTTTTAAGTTTATCTAAGCAGAAATGTTTAAATATAATGTTTATTGATTTTATAAAATGAATATTATCTTAATTGTTGTGGATGCTTTGAGAAAGGATAGGGTTGGGGCTTATATAAATAGTAAAAACTCTCTTACACCAAATATAGATGAACTAGCGAAGAACGGAACAATGTTAATGCAGCATACGACTGTTTTAAATGGCTCTGCTCCTGTTATTGTATCTCTATTTACTGGTTGTTATCCCTCTACCCATGGTATACATGAAAATGGATATAAATTCCCAAATAACTTTAAAACAATTACAGAACATCTAAATGAATATAATTATACAACATGTGGGGTTGTCTCGAGTGGAATTATAAGTTCGCTTTATAATTTTAATAAAGGATTTAAATATTTTTATGACAATTCAAAATATGATAAATTAACACTTTGGGCTAAAAAACAGGGGACAATAAGATATAAAATTAGAAAATTTCTAAGAAATGCTTTATTTAAATTTGGTTTATTTAATACTTTTGTTGTAACATACGATAAAACGAATAAGAGAATCCTAAATTGGTTAGATAATAATTATAAAGAAAAATTCTTTTTATATATCCAGTATTTTGATATACATGAGGATACTTATGGTGAGAGAAATAAAAGTAAAGATAAAGTAAAAAATTATGATGAAAATATAAAAATAATTGATTCTGCTATCGGGGAACTAATAAATAAGGTAAAAAAGCTCAATATTTTCAATGATACAATTTTTATAATCACTGCAGACCATGGAGAAGATTTAGAAGAAGCACAACATGGAAGAAAAATAAGCGAAGATGAATTTAGTGTGCCTTGTATATTTCATAAACCTGAATTAATCCCTATAAAAAAGGTTGATAATCTAACTAGAGCTATAGATATACTCCCGACCATCTTAGATATTAATGGATTTACATTACCAAACAATATCGATGGAGTAAGTATAAAAAAATCTATTTTTGAAAATGTGAATTTGGTTGATGAAGTTTTTTTAGAATCTTATCCTTTATTTGGAGATATAAAGGGCATTAGGACAAAAGAATGGCTTTATCTCTTACGCAATGGAAATGAGGAAGAACTTTACAATATAATGAAAGATCATAAACTTAAAAGTAATATAGCTAAGGAAAATAAAGATTTGTGCTTAAAGTTTAAAATTAAATTAAAAAAACATTTTTCCATCAAGTATGAACCAGGTGAAAGAGATGAGTATACAAAACAGATGCTAGCTAAGCTTGGGTATGTAAAATAGTTATTAATTTTCTTTGATTATCAATTCTTAAATAATCCTCGTCAACAACTTCTGGAACAATATATTCGGCTTTAGATTCACTTATTATTTCAGATAAATCTAAAACTCCATTTAAAAATCCGTCTTCATAAAAATCATTTTCTTTTTGAACGTTTGTACAATGAATCACTTTTACTCTATCCCCTAACACTTGCATTTCTTCTTTAACTAATGTGGATAAAGATTTCTCATTAGTTTTTTTACCTAAGTTTATTTCTCTTTCTCCAATGAAACTTAGAAATTTAGTTTCTCTAGATAAAGGAACAAAACCATTTTTTATTTTATTAGAATACATTGATAATGTTATGGTGTAATGACCCAAATCAAAGCTAACTCCTAAATCTTCTGGAAAATCATCAAATAATTTACCGAAGTCACCATAATCATAAGGGCAATTGTTTACAGTATTTGGATAGACATTTTCTAAAGAAATAACTTTATTTCCTTTATCTAACAACCTTATATATTCATGAAATAAATTTTTTCTTTCTTTTATCTCTGAAATACTAGGAAGTTTATATGCTCTATTTTCTTGTCTACAATAAGCAATATTATGAATTGTAAAATAGCCTTTATTTTGTAAAGATAAAAATATGTTAAAAGATTCCTCAATTAATCTTCTACTATCTTCTCTAAGTTTTTTATTATCAGAGAAAGGATCTATTAATCTGTATACTGGTTTTCTTTCGAATGCATCAGATGTCTCAAAATTAACAATGGCAAAATTATCTCTTAATAAAGATACCATTTCTGGTGTTGGAACCTTTCCATATAAAGCGATTTCTACACCATCGGCAATTCCAATCCTGGATTTGGTTTGTTCTATATTTGTTATAGACTTTGCTAAAATTTTCATTTTATTATTCTTTATTTATAAGTTTATAAACTTTTTGTTATGTTACCATTAAAAAGTTGTAATTTATTGCTTAACTAATTTTTTATACAAAGAATTAAGATCATTCATTATTCTATCACGAGTATAACCCTCTTTTTTTAATAACTTTATTCCATTTTCTCCAATTTTTTTCCTTAATTTTTCGTTTTCAAGCAGTTCAACTATCCCATCTGCGGTAGCTTTAGGATTCTTAACAGGAACTAAATAAGTATCAAGTTTATGTGTAAATGTTTTTTTTGTATCTCCTGCATCTGTTAACAAACATGGTGTCTTTTTAGCCATTGATTCTTGGATTGCTACACTAAAATAATTTTCATCAGGAGAAAGATTAACAAAAATGTCTGAAGCTTCTAATATTATATTAGTATCTTTTCTTGGTCCTGTGATTATAACATACTTTTCTAATTTCAATTGTTTAACTAACTTTTTAACATCATCTAATAAAAATCCATAACCAACAATAAAGAATTTTACATTCTTAATTTTTTTTAAAACATAAGGGATAGATTTAACAAAAGTTATTGGATCTTTAAATGGGTCCATTCTTCCGAGAAATGTAACAATCTTTTCATTTTTTAGATTAAATTCTTTTTTAAATCCAGAAATATCATCTTTTTTATTGAATTTATCATAATCATAACAATGTTTTATAGCATAAATTTTATCTTTTTTAACCCCTAATTCTTTTAAATAAACCCAAAATATAGGTACTGAAGCTATAATACCATCACAATATTTAAAGATAAATTTATTTAACCATCTAGGTAATAATCTTACATCTGCTCCAAGTAAAGAAACAATAATTGGTTTTTTATAAAGAATTTTTAATGGAATAGCTGCAAAAGCTGAGGGAGTCCAATGAGCATGCACCACATCACATTTTTTTCCATGTTTTAATGTGCTTAGCATAAAAGATATCATAAATGGAATAGCTTTTAATTTTGAAAATATTCCACTTCCAAAACTAGTTGATAAACCACCAGTATATGTAAGAGTTTGTTGTTTTTTTAGAAAATAATTAAAGCGATGAATTCTAACTTTCTCCCGTAATTCAAATTTTTTTGTATCTGTACCAGCTGACGAAATAACGATTACCTCATTTCCAGAACATCTGGATAATTCACGAGCTTCTACATCTAAAGTAGGCAAAACCCAATCGTCCTTAAAACGAGGAAATGATGTTGATAAAAATAATATTTTCATAATCAATTTATCTAAGAAAAGCTTATAAAATTTCTTATTGTTTTATGGTTATGATAGATAGGAAAGAGTTAGGAAAAGAGGATTTTGAATTAGTAAAAGAGGGCGATTTTTATATAATTAGAAATGGTAATAATTTATTTAATATTAAAAAAGATGAATGGGATTCCCGGATATTGGGGATAAACCTATATAAAATAAATAAAATTGAGTTAGATTCTTTTGATGATAATTTAATTAAAAGATTTCTAGATTTTATAAAATCAAAATTTAATGATATTCATTGTATAATATATAGAACAGAGGCAACTAATTTTGGTTTAATAAATATTTTACAAAAGAATAGATTTACTTTAGTTGGCATGCCTATAAAGTTATCTGTAGATTTAAGAGAGATTAAAGGAAATAACTTAGAGTCAAATGTAAGATTATCTAAAAATGAGGATGTTAATATTCTAGCTTTAATGGCTAGAAATTCTTTTTTAAATGCTTATAGGTACAATGATAAAAATCTGGATAAAAATAAAGTTGATGATTTATATAGTGAATGGATAAAAAATTCTTGTAATGGAAGAGCAAATGCTGTTTTAGTACATGAAATTAATAAAATTCTTAGTGGATTTATAGCCTGTAATATTAATGGAGATACTGGATTAATAGATTTAATTGCTGTAGCCAAAGAAGCACGCGGACAAGGTATTGGACAAAAATTAGTTTTAAATAGTTTAGCATGGTTCAAAGATAAAGTTAGTAGGGTTGAAGTATATACAGAAGCAATGAACTATCCATCTTTAAAAATGTATCAAAATAATGGATTTAAGATAGATTGGATTGGTGTTAATTTAAATTATTGGTTTAGATAAAATGAAAAAAGTGCTTGTTACGGGGGGCGGGGGATATATCGGAAGTGTATTAGTCAGAGATTTACTAAAAAAAGCTTATTATGTAAGGGTTTTTGATTCATTATATTTTGGTGAGGAATCTTTAAGTGATTTAAAGAATAATTCTAATTTTGAATTAATTCATGGGGATATGCAGAATATTGAAAATTATTCTAATTTACTAGATGATATAGATGCGGTAATACATTTAGCTGGGCTTTCTAACGATCCTTCCTGTGATTTAGATCCATATTATACAAAAAAGGTTAATGTAGAGGGTACAAGAAAACTTGTAAAAATGTGTAAAGAAAAAAATATTAAAAGATTTATATTTTCATCTTCATGTAGCGTTTATGGAACTGGTTTAACAACTAGCTTAGATGAAGATTCTCCAAAAGCACCTGTTTCTCTTTATGCAAAAACAAAGGTTG
>CAYHUI010000022.1:0-7676 GCA_964360175.1 Candidatus Woesearchaeota archaeon | reverse complement strand
CATCACTTACTTTTTTATCTGTAAAAATTTCTTCTTTTTCTTTTTTTAAAATTTTTCCCTCAAAAACAATATGATCTTCTTGTGTTAATAAATGAATTTTTTTAAAATCACCAAAGCTTATTTTTTCTAAAACTTCAGGTTTCATATCATCTATAAAAACTTTATCTCCAACTTTACTTTTTTTTGCCGTAAGTAAAATTATTTTTCCAGAATCAGAAACAGCCAACAACATTCCATTGCTTTCAACACCCCTTATAATAACTGGTTCTAAATTTCTAACTATAATTATTTTTTTATTAAGCAATTCATTTTTATTATAACTTTGTTTGATACCGGCAACTAATTGTATTTCTCTAACTAATTTACCTATATTTACTAATAAAATGTAAAGCTTATCTGCATTAGGATGATCCTGGACAGCTTTTATTTCTCCTACTATTAAATTTAAATTTCCAAAGTGCATTTTAAACTTTTTTAAATAAAATTTCTCCTTTTTTAATGTTATAACTTTTAATTAATCCAAATTTACATTCATCTAAACTATTACATTTAATTCCAAGTTGTTTATATATCTTTCCAGAAGTTTCAGGCATAAATGAACTTAATAAAATAGCAATTATTCTTATCGATTCTAGTAAAGTATAAAGATGATTTTGTAATTTATCCCCTTGCATCTCCCATAACTTTTCTTCATTTATATGCTTGTTACAATTATTAACAAATTTCCAGATTTCACTTAAAGCATTATGTAATTCATATTTATCTATATAATCAGAAATCTTTTTTAATTCTAATTTAGATTTTAGTTTTTTGTCTATGTTTGATTTATCTAATTTACCATTGAAGTTTTTCTCAACTAAGGTTAAAACTCTGCTTAATAAATTTCCCAAATCGTTTGCTAATTCATTGTTAATTTTAGATTTTAAGATTTCTTCTGAGAAATCACCATCTTCACCAAATGGAATTTCTCTTATTAAATAATATCTTAAAGAATCTGCTCCATATTTATTTATTAAATCAATTGGATCTATAATTTTACCAGCAGATTTTGATAATTTTTTTCCATATAAATTTACATAACCATGAACTATAATTTGCTTTGGTGGTTTAATATCAGCTGAAAATAAAATTGCAGGCCATATAACGCTATGAAACCAATTAATCCCTTTTCCAATCAAATGTATAGATTCCGGCCAATATTTTTTGAATTTTTCACTAGGATAATCTAAAGCAGATATATAGTTTATCAATGCATCCAACCATACATAAATTACATGTTTATCATCAATAGGAGTCTTAATACCCCAATCTAAATTAGTTCGAGTAACACATAAATCTTTTAATCCTTCTAATTTAACTCTAGAAATTATTTCTTTTTGATAATTTTTTGGTGTAATAAAATCTTTTTTAGAAATTAATCTTAAAACTTTATCTTGATATTTACTTAACTTAAAAAAATATACATCTTCTCTTAACCATTTTGGTTTTTTATTATGTTCGGGGCATTTGCCTTCTACTAATTCTTTATCTGTTAAGAAAGCTTCACAACCATAACAATAATTACCTTCATATTTTCCTTTATATATGTCATTATTACTAGAAATTTTTTTAAATATTTGTTTAACAACTTTTATATGTCTTTCTTCAGTTGTCCTTATAAAATCATCATTACTTATGTTTAATTTGTTACAAAGTTCTTGGAATTTTTTAGAATTTTGATCAACAAACTGTTTTATAGGAATTTTTAAAACTATAGCTGCCTGTACATTTTTTTGAGCATTTTCATCAGTTCCAGTAAGAAAGAATACATCTTCACCTTTTAATCTATGCCATCTAGCTAAAACATCAGCTAAAATTTTTTCATATGCATGCCCTAGATGCGGAGCTGCATTTACATAATCTATTGCAGTTGTTATATAAAATGGCTTCTCCATAGAATAAATTAGAAAATTAGATTATATAAAATTTATTGTTTTTTTATGATCCCTTTTTTCTATAACTCTTAATACCCATTTTTTTATATAAATTCTTTATTTCTTCTTCAATAGCACCTAAATTAGGAACAAACTCAACATCTAATCTAGGATAACCCTCAATTTTTACAGTATATTTTTCTAAATCTAATTTAAGTTTTTTACAAAATCTTCCAAAATCTTCTTTAGGAATATAAACTAAATCAAAGAATTCTTTCTTCTTTATGTTTTCATCTCTATAAACTTTTCTAGGATCCACTAAGTTTTGCGGTACTTGGGTATAAGTTAAAAGAACTAATCCTGTGGAATATTCTTTAACACCCAGTTCTTCCATAACCTGTTTTATTTTTTCAGCTAGGAGTTTCTCTTCTTCTGTTATCTTATTTTTTATATCTCTTAGAGCTTTAAGTTTAGGCCCTTCTATTTTCAGTATTTTCTCTAATTTATTTTCTCTTGCCATAAAATCATATAAGATAAAAAATTATAAAAAACTTTGCTTTAGAACTAAATCTTTAACTGATAATCTTCTGGTACCCTACCAAGAAGTATAGCTGTATGATATAAATTTAATAAACCATCACGACCTGTTGCTGGAAGTTTTCTTTCTCCATTATTACTATTAACAGCTCTTAAAAATTTATGAACTGATTTAGCTAGAGGGTCTCCAAGATTCTTCTTTTTCCCTAAATATATAAGTTCTTTGTTTTTAAAACAATACATACTTAAATTATATTCTCCATCTATATCTTCTCTTACTAGTTTAACTTTAAAATCTTTGCCTTTAATACCTTCATTAAAATGAATTTCTGTTGGTGATCTTTTTTCCTCACTTTCAACTTGACTTAAATAAACACTACACTCACAGATTTTCTCTTTATTTCTATATTTAAATGTAAAAATATTAAAATCTTCAGATATCATAGGAAATATGTCTGAGATTCTTCCGTTTGGAATGCTCTGTTTTAATATATATCTCCATAAACTTTCTGCATGAGATGCCAAATCATTTGCAATTTCTTCTCTTTTATGAGATCCATTTGATTCTATTAATATACTAAGAGTTTTTACATCATCATAACCTGTAACTGTTCTATATACATTTAAAATTTTATGTGCTATTGTTGAGTATTGTGTGCCAAAACCAAATAAAATACCTTTTTCATCCGCAACTTTCACTAATTCTATAGCTTCTTCTAACGTCTCTTCACCTTTTATTACTGACAATGGTTTTTCTATATATACAGAGTTTAATTTGGCTCCTTTACTCTTTTCTTTTATAACTGCTCCTCCATGAGATAAATGTAAATCAGATGGTGTGCTAATAAATAGAACTCTTGGATCAACATCAATCAAATCATAAATGGTAGGAAAACCATTACAAATTATTTCATGTCGTTCTAATAAAAATGATTCTGTTTCTTTTATTTTATCTGTTTTATTTCTAGAAAAACCAACTATTTTTACAGGAGTTTTACTAGCTCTTTGATAATCTAAAACTTTTTCTAAACATCTTAACCCCATACTCGGTGTTCGTCTCTCGTTTACAGGGGTTAAGCCGGCTATTCCAACCGTAATTAACTTTTTCACTTTACAAAATTGATTTTTAACTAATATATAAATTTTTCTATTTAAGAGTAATAAAAATTAAGATGGGCCTGAAGGGAGTCGAACCCTTGATTTCTTCTACGTGAAAGAAGTGTTTGCTAAATTTTTTATTTTTGCTTAAAGATTTTTAAAATCTTTATTTTGATTAAACTTTTTCTAAAAGTTTATTTCATAGCCACTAGACCACAGGCCCAAATGCTCCCGCCGAGATTCGAACTCGGGTTTCGAGCGCGAGAGGCTCGTATGCTTAACCAACTACATCACGGGAGCGAATAGTCCCGCCTGGATTCGAACCAGGGTTACAAGGACCAGAGCCTTGTGTGCTTGACCGTTGTGCCTTAAAAGTCTACACCACGGGACTTTTAAATCTTTTAAAATTTTACTAATTTAAAAACCTTTATATATTAATTATTAATTCAAAAATTAAAATGCTCAAAGAACCAAACTCAATAGAGGAATGCGTTTATTTTACAAACAGAATTTTAGACAAAGGAAAAATTAAAGCTTGGGTTTTTAAGAAAAATTGTCCAAATTGTAATATTTTAATGGGCAAGCCTAAAGATTCTAAAGGAAAAATTTTAATTAGAGCTAAAGATTATATATGCTATAAATGTAATCTTAAAGAAACAGAAGAAGAATATGAAAAAGATTTAACTGTTAATATAAAATATACATGCCCTTATTGTAATAATAATGGTGAATTAGAAGTTCCATTCAAAAGAAAAAAAGTTCAAGTTTTAAATGAAGAAACAGGTAAAAAAACAACTTCAGATACAATAAGATTTCAATGTCAGAAATGCAATAAAGATATTGACATCACAAAAAGAATGAAATAATTTATAAATCACTCTTAGGTGCTCCTACAATAACGCTAGTACATTTACCGTCAACACAATTATCACAATTAATATTAATAGTTTTTCCAACAAGTCCATCGCAATAGTATTCTACTAATGTTTTTGGATCTAAACAATAATCTGCTCCAGTAACACCTTGCTGTGCATTTAATCTTCCATCAATAAAAGCTCTATCACCGCCGTCACTATCATAGCAAAATTTAGTTTGATCATTTTCATCTATAATCCATTGACTTGATATTTCTTGAGTGATTTCACCACTTTCAATATCAGGTCTGCCTGCAACTATAACTCTTTCAGTTGTAAGATTTGCAATAAATACACCGCTAACTACTCCAATCAATAAAGCTACAAAAACGAAAATTCCTAAAAATTTGTAATATGGCATTTTATTAAGATATTTTTAAATTTTATATAATTTACTATTTAGATGCTAATTTTATATCAGATCCTTTAATGGTTTTTCTTCCAGAATGTTGTGCTAGTTTTACAGCCCTTATCCCTATTTCATCAGCAATATCTTCTAAAACTTCTTTTAGTGCTAGCTTAGAACCATTGCTTACTCTTGAAGCTCCACTTTTTTTAAGCAATTTTTCCATTGCAGCTAAAGGTAATATTTTACTATCCATTTTAACCCCCCAATCATCTATTAAAATATATATTTACTTATATTACTCTAATATATAAATTTATCGATTTTAAGAAAATTTAAAGGTGTTTTCTGCTTTTAAAAGCCAAAAGAAGTTGATTTTGAAGTATTGAAAAAGAATTAATTATACAATACTTTTATACTTATAAATTTAACTGAGTACTTTTTATAAATTTTTATTTACGAATTGAATAATCAACCGTTAAAATAACAATATAGATCAACCAAAAACCTTATAAACTTTGAATAAATACTAAATCTTACCCTTACTGATCGTATAGTTTAATCAGCTGCTAGTTCTATATATAAAAAAGTATTTAAGTTAACTACTTTGCTTAAAAATAACCTTTATAAAAAAGATTTAATCAAAAAAACAAAAAATGCCAAAAGAACTTAGACCAAGACATGGAAGCCTACAAGTTTGGCCGAGAAAAAGAGCTAGAAGGATCTATCCACGAGTTAGATCTTGGATTGAAAAAGAAGAAACTAAATTACTCGGATTTGCCGGTTATAAAGTAGGTATGACTCATATCTTAGGAATAGACACTAATCCTAATTCATTAGCTAAAGGAGAAAAAGTAATGTACCCTGTAACTATGATTGAATGCCCTCCTTTAAAACCTCTTTCTTTACGTTTTTACAAAAATTCTGATTATGGTTTAAAAGCTGTAACTGAAATTTTTTCTCAAAAATTAGATAAAGAACTAGCAAGAAAAATAAGACTACCTAAAAAATCTAAAGATAATTTAAAAGATATAGAATCTAAATTAAATGAATTTCATGATTTAAGATTAGTTGTTTATACTCAACCAAAATTAACTGGTATAGGCAAGAAAAAACCAGAAATTTTTGAAATTGCAATCAGCGGTAAAAATTTAAATGATAAATTTAATTATGCTAAAAATTTATTAGATAAAGAAATTAAAATTAGTGATGTATTCAAATCCGGTCAATTGATTGATACGCACGCTGTTACAAAAGGAAAAGGTTTTCAGGGTGTAATCAAAAGATTTGGAACTTCTTTAAAACAAAAGAAATCAGAAAAGAAAAAAAGATCAGGTATCTTAGGAAGCTGGACTCCAAAAAGAGTTTCGTGGACAGTTCCTCATACAGGTCAAATGGGTTTTCATACAAGAACAGATTATAATAAAATTATCTTTGCAATAAAATCAAATCCTAATGAAATCAATCCAAAAAGTGGTTTTACAAATTACGGATTAATTAAAAATGATTACTTGTTAATTAAAGGTTCGGTTCCTGGTGCTAAGAAAAGGTTAATAAGATTAATAGAAGCAATTAGACCAATGAAACATTATCCAGTAGAAATAAGTTATATAAGTTTAACTAATAAATAAACTTTTAAGAAAAGTTCAATAAAAATAAATAAAATGAAAACAGATATATTTGATTTAAATGGAGATAAGATAGATGAAATTAATTTACCTATCCAATTTAATGAAGAAATTAGAGAAGATTTAATTAGAAGAGCTGTTTTAGCTGTTCAATCTACTAGAAGACATAGTCACGGAGCTAGTCCAGAGGCAGGAAAAAGAGCTTCTGCGAAAATATCTCGACGTAGAAAAGATTTTAAAACAGCTTATGGTCATGGTATTTCAAGAGTCCCAAGAAAATCTTTGTGGCATCGTGGTAAACAATTTGGTTGGGTTGGTGCATTTGCTCCAGGAACTGTTGGGGGAAGAAGAGCACATCCATTAAAATCTGAAAAAATTTTAATTAAAAAAATAAATGATAATGAAAGAAGAAAAGCAATAAGATCTGCTATTTCAGCTGGTAAAATTAAAGTAGTTGATTCTAGTTTTGAAAGTTTAAATAAAACAAAAAGCGTTAGAGAAGCTTTAGAAAAACTTGGATTAAAAGATGAACTTAAAAGATTGAATGTTAAAATAATTAGAGCTGGTAAAGGTAAATCTCGTGGTAGAAAATATAGAATTAAAAAAGGTCCGTTAATAATAGTATCTGATAATTGTCAATTA
The DNA here is from genome assembly GCA_964360175.1 of Candidatus Woesearchaeota archaeon. Classification (GTDB taxonomy): domain Archaea; phylum Nanobdellota; class Nanobdellia; order SCGC-AAA011-G17; family CAYHUI01; genus CAYHUI01. The sequence continues at coordinate 598 of CAYHUI010000022.1, read as the reverse complement.
TTAAAATCAGCAATTAATTTACAAGGTTTAGATGTTTGTGTTGTAAATTTTTTAAATGCAGAATTGCTTGCACCAGGTGGAAATCCTGGACGCTTAGCAATCTGGTCAAAAAAATCTATCGAGAAATTAGAAAAAGAGAATTTATTTTTAAATAAAAAAAGAGATAAAATAAAATTTTTAAAAAAAAGTTCAATCAAAAAAGAAGAGGGAGTTAAGGAGTAAAAATGAATTCGTATAAAATAATTAAATATCCGATAATAACGGAAAAAGCGGTTAGATTAATGGAATATGAAAATAAATTAATTTTCATAGTTAATAAAACATCGACAAAAAAAGAAGTTAAGGATGCTGTTGAAAATATGTTTAAAGTTAAAGTAAAAAATGTTACAACTACAATATTGCCTGATGGAAAGAAAAAAGCTTATATAAAACTTCCATTAGAAACCCCAGCTATAGATATTGCAACTAAATTAGGATTGATGTAAAATAAACTTTTAAAAAAAATAAATCAAAAAAACAAAAAATGGGAAAAAGAATAATTTCACAAAGAAGGGGAAGAGGAACTATGGCTTATAGATCTCATAGTTTTAGATTCAAG
>CAYHUI010000021.1:0-8220 GCA_964360175.1 Candidatus Woesearchaeota archaeon | reverse complement strand
GATGTAGATGATACAACTGATGATAGTCCTGCACCTGTTAGAGTAAATAATGATGGTAATGCCAGAGTTAATGTTACTCTATCTTCATCTGATGCTTTGTGGGTTACACGATCTTTAGGCACTACGTACTTTAGATTTAAAGTAGATAATTGGACTACAGAGAATAATTCATTTGTATGGGGGGGTTCTACAACTACATTTGCAAATATAGCAACAACATCAACTTTGGCATTTAACGAATTAAATTACACAGATGCAACTGACGAAGCTGAAATAGATCTTGAAATAACCGTACCTACAGATGAAACTTCTGGATTTAAAGAATCTGAATTGAGTATTACTGCATCACTATCTGAATAAAAATGAAAAATAAAAAAACAAAATCAAATTTAAATTACTTTAACAAGATATTAATAATATTACTAGTTTTAACTTTAATATTATATATTATATTTATTAATTTAAATAAAATCATATTAACACAACCAAAAGATAATTCCATTACAACTGAGAGATATCCTGAATTTAAATGGAATTCTAAACAAAGTGATTATTATAAATTGATTGTAGATGATTCTATAGATTTCAAAACACCGATAATTAATGTAATTACAACTGAAAAAAATTACAAACCAGATATTAAATTAGATTTAACTAAATATTATTGGAAAGTGATTAGTGAAAATACAGCTAGTAATGTAAATTCTTTTACAATGAATTCAGTAGTTGCAATAGAATTAGACAACTCTCTAATAAAAAATGTTGGTAACGTTAGAACTAAAGTTACAATCGAAGATAGAGTAAATGTAATTGGTGCTGTTATTTTAGATATTAATGAATTTTTTGAAACAAAAAAAGATCAAAATTTATTCAAGGCAGAGCAAGATGAATAAAAGATTAAATAAAAATTTAATATTATTAATTTTAATAGTTGTAAGTATATTATTTTTAATAAGAGATGTTAATGCTTTGGGTGTAACTCCTGGTAGAACCACTGTAGATTTTAAGCCTAATTTGCAACAAACTGTGGAATTCACTGTTTTAAATAGCGAACATAAAGATTTTAGAGCTGTTATTTTTGTAGAAGGTGATTTAGCTGGATATGTAACTTTATATAATTATTTAATTGAATTTAGAGCAGATGAAGGATCTAAAACATTCAAATACGATTTCAAATTACCAGCTACTTTAGAAAAACCAGGTATAAATTCAGCTGATATCATAATTAGAGAATTGCCTGAACAAAAAGGAAAAGATATTTTTATTGGAACTAGCATAGCTGTTGTCACACAATTATATGTTAAAGTACCTTATCCTGGAAAATATGCAGAAGTTGATTTAAGAATATCTGAAGCTAATGTTAATGAGAATGTTAACTTCTTTATTCAAGTTTCAAACTTTGGAACTGAGGATATAAATAAAATAAGTGCAATTATTGAAATATTAGGACCAACAAATGAATTAATAGCAACTGTTGAAACTAGTGAAATAGCGATTAAATCAAAAGAAAGAGCAGAATTAACTGCAAGTTGGCTAGCTGATGTAAATCCTGGAAAATACTATGCTGTTGCAAAAGTGAAATATGATGGAAAAAGTGCAAGAGCAGAAACTGTATTTAATGTTGGTGGTTTGTTGCTTGAAATAATAGATATTAGTGTTAAAGATTTTAAACTAGGTCAGGTAGCTAAGTTTGACATTTTAGTTCAAAACAGGGCTAATGAAATTCTAGAAAATGTATTTGCTGAAATGGTTATTAAAGAGAATAATGTAGAGATTGCTAAATTCAAAAGTGCAAATGAAAATATAGAATCATTAGCTGAAAAAGAGTTAAATGCTTTTTGGGACACGACAGGAATTAAAGAAGGTAGTTATGATGCTACTTTAATATTAAATTACAAAGATAAAAGCATTAAGAAAGAATTAAAAACTTTTGTAACTTTAACTAGTATTGAAACTAGCTTTTTAGGTACAGGTAAAGCTGTTGCAGCAGGTAAAGGTTTAAGAAGAGAAACTATGATATTTTTACTTGTAATAACATTAATTCTAATAAATATAGGTTGGTTTGTATATTTTAAAAAAAGAGGGAAAAATTTAAATATAAAAGAAAATAGAAAAATTTAAATATCAAATAAGAGGTGTATTTACTATGCGATACAGAATCCCAGAAAAAGTATTAATAATTCTTATTATAATTGCTATAATCATTTCAATATTAAGTGTTTTTTTAATAAATAAAGGTGTAAACATTGCAAATATAAATGATGATAAACAATCAGTTGGTTTATATGTAGCAGAACAAACTGGCGGTACAGTTACATTAGAAGTAATAAATAAAGAGGGTGAAAATGAAAAAAAAGGTTAATCATAATTTATTAAGTTTATTAGTAGTTATAACTTTACTTATATCAATAACAAGCTTATGGATAAGTATAGATAATAATCAGATAACTGGTTTAATTTCTGGATTTGCAAACGTTACTGTTGCTACAACTACCACTATAACTTGTCAAAATACTGCATGTAACGTTTATTTGGGAAGTTTAGGAACATTAGCTACTAATGATACAATGGATAATGATCCAGAAGGGTTTAACATAACAAATGATGGAAATGTTGTACTTAATATAACTGTTTTAAAAGGTGCAGATTTATTTACTAATGGAGATACTGATGCTTTTCAATTTAACTTTACATGTATCTCAGATGTTTATTGCGCTAATTCAACAGACAATGCTGATAGTAATATTACTACTTGGACAGATATAACAACAAGTGCTAAACAAGTAGTTGATAGATTAAACTTTACAGATGGCTGGGATATGTTTGAGATAGAGATTAATGTTACTGTACCTTCAGCAGAAGCTAGTGGATTAAAATCAGCTACATTAACAATTACAGCAAGTGATGCCACTTAATAAAGAGGTGATTTTTTTGAAATTAATAAACTACAGTAAAAAATTCTGTGGTTTTATATTAATTTTAATTGTTTTATTTTTGATTATAAATATAAAAGAAGCAGATGCTTTTTTAGTAAGTCCTTCAAAGATAGAATTTGATTTTCAACCTAATCAAGAAGTTTCTTCAGATTTTATAGTATTTAATAGACGCAATACGACTTTAAATGCAATTATATTTGCAGAAGGATATTTAAATAACAGCTTTAAATTATCAAAAGATTCTGTAAGATTGTTACCTGAACAGGGAGAGATTGTTAATTTTAAAATAGATTTTCCAAATGATATCAAACCAGGAATACACCAACATAAAATAATTGTTGTAGAAACTTTTAAACAAACAGGTTCAGGTATTGGAGCAAAAATAGCTTTAGGGATAATAGTTAATATAAAAAAACCTTATCCAGGAAAATACTTAGAAACTCAATTAAAAGCAACTGATGTAAAAGTAGATGAACCTGTTGAATTTATTGTAACAGCCTCTAATTTTGGTTTGGAAGATTTAGAGAATGTACAAGCTACAATAGATATTTTTGATAGTGATGATAAGAAGATAGGAAGCGTAAAAACAGATAGCAAAAAAATTTTGAGCAAACAAGGTGAAGAACTAAAAGCAACTTGGAATTCCTTAGGTAATAAAGCTGCTGTTTATACTGCAAAGGCAATTATATCTTATGATGGTTTAACAACAGAAGCAACAACTTTATTTAGATTAGGAGATATTTTAATAGAAATTTTAAACATAACAAATACTGAAATAGAAAAAGATACTATAGATTCTGTAAATGTAGAAATACAAAGCAAATGGAATGGTGAAATTAGAGACATACATGCAGAATTAGATGTAAAAGATATTAATAAAAAAGTTATTATGAGTTCAAAAAGTGAAACTATAGATTTAGGACCATGGCAAACTGCTAATTTACAAATATATATTGATGCTCATAATGTAGAAAAAGGAGACTATGAAGGTAATGTAGTTATATTTTATGAAGGTAGAACTACTGAAAAAGAATTTATTGTAACAGTTAAAGAAAAAATTAATTTGTTATTAGTTACATCTATATTAATAATAGTGATATTGATAATTTTGATAATAGCTTTAATGAAAAGAAAAACTGTTAAAAAAATAAATGATAAAAAAACAAAAAAATCTTAAAAATTTATTAATATTATTAGTAATAGCGATTTTATTAGTATTTTTTTTAATTTATATATATAGGATACCAAGTGAAAGTCTTGATGCTTATCTAACTGTTGGAGATCATCTTGGTTTTAATATTAATGCTTCTGCTTTATATTTTGGTACAATTCCCCCTCAAGGCATTGGTGGAAAAACCATATTTATTGAAAATAATAAGTGTAATGTATGTGTTGTTAAAATTAAGGCAGAAGGTGATTTTAAAGATTGGATAGAAGTATCTGAAAATAAGTTTCTTCTTAGAAAAGATGAAACTAAAGAAGTCAATGTAAGTGTAATTGTACCTAAAAATGCTAAGTTTGGCAGTTATAATTCAACTTTAACTATTTATTTTAGAAGAAAGCTATTTTAGCAATAACAAAAATTATTTAAAATATAAAAATTTATTTTTAAACGATGAAAGGTAATATAGATAAAACAATTTTATATTTAACCATAATATTGATAATAGCATCATTAGGTATAAGTGTATTTCTATTAAATATTGATCATCAAAAATTAGCTCCAAGAGCAGTAGATGGTGTGGTTAATTTAACAGTAATTGCTACAGAATCTGGCGGTGGAGGAACTGGAGGAGGCGGAGGTGGGGGAGGAGGCGGAGGTTCTAGTGGTGCTCCATCTTTTCCAGGAAGAGCTAGTTTTGAAATAGATGGAGATGTAATAAAAGTTGTATTAATACCAGGAGAAAGTTTAGCAGAGTATTTTAAAATTAAAAATAAAATTTCCAGTCCATTAGATATTAATATAGATTTAAACAATTTAAAAGATTTTATGAAATTAGAGGATGATAAGACTACAATTACCTTTAAATTAGATGGAAATCAAGAACAATTAATTAATCTTTTCTTTAAAGCGCCTTTAGATATAGAACCAGGTGTTTATCCAGGAGAAATAATAGTTAAAGGAGATTCTTCAGAGATTAGAATTAAAGTTATAATAGAAGTTGAAACCCCAGAAGTTTTATTTGATGTTAGTTTAGATATTCCAGCTATGTCTAGAATAGTATTTCCAGGAGAAAATTTAATATTACAAGTAACTTTATTTAAGCTTATCCCGTTAGATAAAGTAGTTGATGTGTATATAGAATATAGTGTAAAGGATTTAAATAGAAATATAATTGTTAAAGAAGAAGAAACAATTTCTATTGATGAACAAGAATCATTTATTAAAAGCATTAAAATACCTGAAGATACAGAATTTGGAGATTATGTGGCTGCTGTAAAAGTTAGTTATAAAGATTCTGTTGGTGTATCTAGTAAATTATTTGAAGTTGCATCAAAAAGACGTATTGAAGTTCCTTTTAATTATTATATTATTTTGATAATTCTTGTGCTAATAATTTTATTAGGGGTGGTTGTTAACTTAATACACCAACGCCATATAATAAAAGATATTGGAATAATACATAAACCGCAAAAACCTAAAATAACTAAAGAAATTGAACAACAATACAAGAAAGAATTAATTGAAAAAACTAAACAAGTTAAAAATAAAGGAGATTTAAGAAGAAAACTTGATTTATTAGCTAAATCGTATAAATTAGGTTATATAAGCAAAGAATCTTATATAGAGAGTAAAAATAGAATCAAGAATATACTTAAAAAATAATAGTAAAATTTATAAATAATAATCATCCTTTTATAATATAAAGAGGTGTACATAATTGGCTAAAAATAAATCTAAAACAAGTGGAAGCCAAAAATTTCTACTATCAGCAGCATTAGCTGATATTAACAAAGAACTATCAAATTTAAAAAAAGAAAGAGCATCTAACGAGAAAAAGCTATCAAGTTTAAGAAAAACTCTAGTAAATACAAGGAATGAAGAGCTAAAATTAAGAAGGGAGATTTCTATTTTAACTGAAAAAGAATTTAGATTAACTGAAAAAAAATCTGAGATTCAAGAGAGACTAGAGAAACTTAAAAAAAGATTTACAGAGGTAAGCAAGATTAAAGAGGAATTAAAGGAAATTTAGATTATTTCTTTAGAAAGCTATTTAAACTTTTTATTTATATCAATTAAATATGTTAATATGTGGTATAGATGAAGCTAGAAGAGGTCCTGTTATTGGTCCTTTAGTATTATGTGGAATTTTAATTGATGAAAAAGATGAAATAAGATTAATAGAATTAGAAGTAAAAGACTCAAAGCTGTTAACTAGTAAAAAACGAGAAGAACTAGCTAAAAAAATAAAAAAAGTAGTAAAAAAATATGAGCTTGTTTTAGTCTATCCAAAAGAAATTGATAGAGCTGTTAATAAAGAGGATGGATTAAACTTAAATTTACTTGAAGCTAATAAAATTGCTTATATTATAAATAAATTAAAGCCTGATAAAGCTATAGTAGATTGTCCTAGTCCTAATATAAATTCTTATAAAAATTATTTAAAAGGAAAATTAAATTTTGATTTAGATTTAGTATTAGAACATAAAGCAGAAAGATTTCCAGTAGTAGCTGCTGCTAGTATATTAGCTAAAGTTACTGGTGATGATGAAATTAAAAAAATAGAGAAAATGGTTGGTGAAAGCGTTGGTACAGGATATCCTTCCAATCCTATTTGCCAGAAATTTTTAAAAGAAAACTGGGAAAAATATCCAGATATATTTAGAAAAAGTTGGATTACATGGCAAGATCATAAAATAACTAAGATGCAAAAAAAGTTAGGTGATTTTTAAAAAATAAAAAAATTATTTTAATTTATCAAATAATTCTTTTTTCACTTCATCAAAATCTTGTAATTCACCTATCATCAGATTTTTAAGGTCAACTTTATACAAACCTTTCATCCTTTCAACTCTATTCTTAAAATCTTTAAAATTAAATTTTAGATTATAAAGCGATAATTTTTTATCTATTAATTTAATATCAAACTTAATATTCTTTTTTATAAGTAAAAACCACAAATCATAAATATCTCTTGGTTTTAATCTGGTAAATATCGCTCTAACTTTCTCTGCTAAAATTTCCTCTTCCTGCATTAAAAAAAGATCAAAACTTGGTAATTCCCTATATAAAGAGATTACAGATTCTTTTTTTGGCTCAATTAATACTTTATCTTTCATACTTATATTTAGGGGTATAAAACATTGTGTTTCTTTATTTCCTTTATAGAGGGGTCCGTTTATCAATAATCTAATATTAATTTCATTTTTATATTTTTTAATATCTTTTATTTTACTTTTTACATTAAGCAATAATAAATTAGATATTATTTTATTAGCTATTTTCTTTATGTCGAATTCTTTAGTTAAAGTAAAATCTAAATCTTCGGAAAATCTATTTAATTTATAAATCTTATAAAGAGAAGTTCCTCCTTTAAAAACTAGTTCTTTTCCTATATTAGAGTAAATACTAAATAATATTAAATCTTGTAAATAATCTTTTTCTGTATTTATCAAAGATAATCTTTTCAAATTTGCAATATGTTCTAGTTCTTCATAATTCAACATTTTCTATAATCTTCCATTTTTTATTTTTTTTGCCTTTTTTATTTAATAAATAATCTAATGATACATATTTAAAATCGATAAATTTTTTTAATCCAGTGTATTTATCTATTCCTAGTTTTTCTAATAAAAATCCAAATCTTTTTATTAGTGCTTTATTTTTAATTTTTATTAAGTATTTAATAAATAAATCGATATTAATAACTTTTATATTATCTGTAAAAATATCGCAAATTTCTGAAAATGAGATTTTTTTAAATAAAGCAGAATCTATTAATGCTTTTTCTTTCTCAGCGATAAATATATAAAAACTATTATATAATTCTTTTTTATATCCAAAAAAATATTTTGGTTTTATTTTTGTAAAGATTATTTTTGTGTTATTAAAATTAATTTCTCTTTTTTTTCTTGTTCTTGTTGTTATTATAGAAATAACTTTGGGTAGTTGTTCTGTTAAGTTATAGTAACGTAAAGCTGACCAATTTGAGATATAACATGGCCAAATAATATTAGATGCTATTAAGATAGGATCTTTATGCATAGTATATTTATTTTTTTCAATCTTAAAAATAAGTTTATCTTTTTTTAATCTATATATAACTATTTTAGTGTAATTTCT
>CAYHUI010000020.1:0-8950 GCA_964360175.1 Candidatus Woesearchaeota archaeon | reverse complement strand
TTTCCTATCTACTGGTTAATTATAGCTAACCTTTTCAATTAAAGATCTATATTCTTGTTGATTTTCTGATGTTATTAAAAACATTATAACATTACTTGTGAAATCATAAAAACCTAAAAATCCTTCAGTATCAGTAAATATACCTCTATCACTAAATTTAACATAGAAAAATAATTTATTTTGATTATTATTAAAAAAGGATTTTGAATCAAATCTTTCTTTTGGATTTTTTTCAATAAAAGTTATATAAGGAGAATAAAGTGAACTATCTATTTTAGAAGAGATATCATAATATTCTTTGTTATTCATTAATCCAACTTCAACTTCTTTTTTTGTAACTAATAAAAATGCTTTTTTAATTATTTTTTCTAGATCTACAGGTGTAAAATTTTCTTTTAATTGTGTCATTTTTAAGGCAACCATGTAGAAGAATTTTTTAATTTATCTGGTAAATATTTTTCTATAACATAATTTAATCCATAAGAAGCGAAGGCTTGTTGTTCACATCTTACACCTGATTTTAACATCAATTGTAAATCTTTTTGCCATTCTTTATTTGCCAAAATAAAAGGATCGTTTTTTAAAGCATCTTTTGCTCTTTTTATATCTACTTCTTTTAATTTATGTGTTGGTAATTTATAATCAATAACATCTTGAGAAGTAACACCTAAAAATTTAGCTTTTGGCACACAAAAATATTGATTGATATGAGCTGCATTTCCACTCCCAACTTTTAAAGTTCTATAGATATTACAGATACCATAAGGATCATTATCCACAAAAGCGTAAACTGGAATATTCTTTTCTTCAGATAATCTTCTAATAAATCTTCTGCAGGCTCGTGTTGGAACACCACCCATGCTTATTAGAATACAATTAGTTTTTTTGTAATAACCATGCTTTACTAATCTCTGGAACATACCAGCAGTTTCTATTGCTAAAATAAATTTTGCATTGGTTTCAAATTTTAAATCTTCTATAGATATAGGGATAGAATAAGCACCTTGTCCGAATTTAGTGCAATCTACTTTAATTTTTTTACCTGTGTTTGGATCTTTATCTATTACTATTAATTCTCCTGCTACTTCTCCTCCTTTTTCTTCTGGTATAAATCCTAGCTGTTCTCTATTAACCATGAACATAGCTTCTATATCATCCATCACCATATCTGATTCTGGCTGTTCATCAAATTTTGCATCATCCCAATTTTTGCTAACATAATACGCTTCTCTTTTTGTTGCTATATCCTCTTTTTCAATTAATTCTTTAGATAATGCCATCATCCTTAATGTCTGTGCAAAAGTTTTTATTGTATTTACAGTTAAAGTTCTTATTTTATTTTTCCCAACTAGTTCAAAATAGCCTTTTTTAGGATCGTACTTTACATTAGACAACGCTCTTAAAGGAAATTTCATAGAAGGTTTTTGTTTTTTTAAAATTTTATTGTAAATATCAGTTGCATTGTCTTTAATTTGTTTTAAAGTGTTTGTCATTTTAATTTGATGGTTCTAGTTTTGGATCGTAATAACCAGTACATTTATTTCTAGCGCATCCACATTGATTTATTTTGTAAAAAGCACATACAGGAAATTTACTTTCTTGTAAACAAAGTTTGATAATTAAATTCTCATCTATTTCTGTATTTTTATTAACACACTCTGTAAAATAACCGCAACATTTGTTAACGTTTTTTATTTCACAATCTGAATCTATATTGCATCTATAATCAATACTTCTTTCATAATCCCTAACAGTTTTAATTTCTTTAATTTGCTGATTAGCACAACTACTAATTAATATTAATACTGAAATTGTTAAGATAAATATTATTTTTTTCATTGTCTGCTTTTCTCAAGAGTTTCTTTTAATATGCTAACAGCTTTTTCTTCCTCTATATCATTTAAATTAATAATTTCTTTTAAAGCTATTCCTATATGAGGTAAATATTTTTCTAGATAAGACTTTTTACGTTCACTTTCTTCTGATTTGTTTTTTCTGCTTAAATATCTTCCTAATTCTCTGCCACAATCTTGCAATACTAATTTTATTTCTCTTATAATTTCTGGATAATGAGCAACTGCATCTTTTGCCTCGCTTGTAAACGGCACCCAAACAGATGCTATATGTACTAATATAATTGCAGGTCCTACTGGTAAATTATTTCCAGATTGTTGTAATCCATATGGTTTCCAGTTTGTTTCTGAAACAGCTTCTGTAATTGCACAAGCACCTTGTTGATATAATAATGGAACTCTATTTGCAAATCTCATTAATTTTATTGTATTATCAGTTTCAAGATCGCCGCCGTATGCAATCGAACATTCTATTTGAAATGGCATACCCCTATATACAGCTGGTCTTCTTGAAATTGAGGTATAAAATTCTGCATTAATTTCTTTCTTTAAACTTTTTTCTAGTAATTCGCTACTAATAGGACTTAAACAATCTGTTGGCGGTGCTATAAATTTAGATTTTTGTATTGATTTATATAATTTTTCTGAATCAATATCATTTAATTTTCTTGGATTTAATTTTGAATTAAGATTAGCTTCTTTACAAACATCTAAAGCTGTTTTTAAACCAATTCTAGAAAAATCCTTTTGCAAAAATCCAGCTAAGGTATTTGCTTTGGTATCTTTTAACATAACGATTAATGTTCCTAATTCAACTCCATAAGGATGGGGTTTTATTTCTTTAGGTAAGATTGGTAAGGTATCTGTAACTCTTTTATAAATAATTTTTTCATTTAAAGGGTTGATATAAATAATTTCTGCATGAGGATTAACGATAGATATTTGTTTTACATATTCATCTACAGATTGTCTTCCTTTTAGATATTTTCCTTCTATCTCAAGTTCAATTTTAGTTCCGTGATCTTTTTCCCATTCAATAATTTCTTCTTTTAAAATTTTGGGTAAATTTTTAGTAGTATCAATCTGTAATTCATAATAATAAGCTTTTTTCTTAGGATCTATCTTTGAAGTTATTTTAGTTGCTTTTCCTGTTGTAAGTTGCGAATATAAAACTGCCATAGAAATTCCTAAACCTTGTTGCCCCATCGATTGTACCAATCTATGAAATTTACTTCCATATAATAATTTTCCAAATATATTTGGAATTTGTTGTTTTACTATTCCAGGACCGTTGTCTTCTATAGTTAATTTAAATTTAGTTTCTTCTAATTGTTTAATAATTATTATTATATCTGGAAGCACTTGCATTTCTTGTGTAGCATCTAGAGCATTATCACAAGCTTCTTTAGTTACCATTAACAAAGCTCTAGCTGGATTATCAAAACCAAGCAAATGCCTATTTTTTGTAAAGAATTCTGAAATTGAAATTTCACGTTGTGCTTTCGCTAATTCATATGCTTTAATTTTATTTACCATTCTCTTTTTTTATTTAAATTTATGTTTTTGATTTTCTACGAACTTATAAACATTACCATGCATACTTCCTTGTAATATTTTTTGTAGAGCTTGTTTTGCTATTAAAACATTTTCTGATTTTCCGATAATAGCAATAGTTTTACCATATACAGAAATGTTAGTATTTGTCATTTTTTCTACCATGTATTTTGCTTTTCCATTTGTTCCAATAACTCTTGCTTTCATTCTTATTAATTTCTTTTTTGATTTCCCAATCTCTTCCTGCATATTAATAATTTCCAGATAATTATCCTCATTAAGTAAAGTTAGAGCAACTTCTGGATTAAAACCCCTAGCTATTGCTTTTATAATATTTGATGTTAGAAATATATTAAAGTTATCGTCTGCAGTTATTTCTACATCTCCTTCTTTACTAACTTTTATTTTTGTATTTGTAATTTTTTCTATATTTTTTTTATCTTGGCCTTTTTTACCTATTAAAACTGCAATTCTTTCTTTAGGTATTTTTAATTCATTCATATACATTTTAGAATTCTTCAGCTTCTTCTAATTTTTTCAAGAAACCTTTATTTTTTAACCATTGAATTTGGCTTTTTGAATATTTATAGATTATATCTCCTTTTTCATTTCCTCCAAATTCCCAAGGTTCTACTAAAACTATATCTCCCTCTCTCACCCATAATTTTCTTTTCATTCTTCCTGGAATTCTGCAAACTCTTGTATTGCCATCTAAACATCGAACTCTCATTCTAGATGCACCTAATCTTTGATCTAATATACCTAAAACTTCCCTGCCTTGAGGTAACTTAACTCTAACAAATTCCTGATTTTCGTTGTTATCCTGCATAACCTTAAGAAATTAGTTTATATTATAAATGTTTTTATTTATTTCAACCTAAACAAAACAGTAACTCTATAAACATCTTTACTTGTAACTCTGCTTCTTGTATGTATAGATCTTGAAATTTTTACCTCTCCTTTAAAAACCCTTTTTAATTTTCTAGCTAAGCTTATTGCAAATCTTTGTGAAGTTAAATATAAATCAGTACCATCTTTTAAATCAACTTCTTTTGAGATTAAACAATCACTTTTTTCAATTTGTTTTTTTACATAATCTAAAACATCTTTGTTAAAAGGTCTTAACTGTAGAATTCCTTCATAATATTGATCTTTTGAATTAAGCATTTTAAAAATTTATATACTAGTAAACTTGTGCATGCGGTATATTTTTAATTTTGATTATATTCTCTTTACTAATAACCCCGGCTTTTAAAGCAGTATTAATAGACTTTTCTCCAACAATATTTATATTAGTAGCTGATTTTAAAATTTTAATGATTTCATCTTCTGTTTTTTTCTCCCCTTTGTAAAATCTTTCTGTAATATCTAATTGTAAATCTTTATCTTCAAATTTCTTACCAATTAAATCTTCATCGCAAATACAAACTATTTCACTAAATTGAGTTTTATGAATTTTTAGGTACATTTAATCGACCTTATATTTTATATGAGATTGGATGTTTTGCACCACACGCCATGCATTTCATTGTTGTAACACGTTCTTCTTTTTTTAAGGTTGTATCTGGCTTTTTACAATCTGGACATAAAACAAATTCATTTGCGTAGCTTTCTATTTTAGAACTTATCATGGCAGAACTTATTTTTCTACCAAGTATTAATCTATGGCCATCTAAATTACCAGGTGATGCTAATTCTTTCAACAAATATTTAAGTAAATGTTCTGGTGGTCTTCTTAAAGCATCAATTATTTGATTAAAATTAGTTATAATAGTTTTATTTCCATGTATCAGACCTTTAACTTTAGGTATTTCAAATCTTTCTTTGATAAATACAGATTTTGGTAGCTTTTCGTAAGCTCTTTCTAACATTGCTTCATAATCTTGCATATTATTAATAGAAATAAATGATTATATAAATATTATTATTTAACTTTTTATTTAGGCTTTTTAGGCTTAAAATACTTTTGATCAATAAAGTTAAGTACATATAATTCATATGGTTGAATGATGGAGTATCTAGCTCTTTCAAATGATTGTACGTTTCCTAAATGGTTGTCTTCTTTTTCTAATTGTTTAGCACCAATAGCCTTAACCAAAATCCCTAGATCTATATCTTTTTCATCTTTTAAAATTAATATATTTGGAACCAAATTTCCATCTGCTCTCATACCATTTATTATTTCAACAACACCACCTTTTTATTACGTATTTCATCAAAATTATTTAACATACCAACTACTGTGATATCTAAATCTTTAAGATAAAGTAATACTGGATTGCTTGAAAATTGAAATAATATCATTTTTTAATCTAAATTATCCACTCCAAGGTGGTATATAAATCTTTAGTTTTAACTTAATATAAAAAGAAATTTATATCATAAAGAATATGATTATTGTAAGTATTGTAGCAAGACCTAAAAGTAAAGCTGTTCTTTTTTCTGCAAGTAATACCCCAATACTTTGAATTAAAATTGCTAATAATCCTATTGTTGGATGTTCTATCATTTTGAAAAAAGTCTTGAGAGGCTTAAAACAGCTACACCTCCGGCAAGGACGAAACCTCCTAATATTGATAATACTTCCTCTTTCGAAAATCTAATTAATGCTCCTCCTACAAAAAGAAGAGCAAATCCTATAATATCTAAAGCTATTAATAAAATATTTGATTTTGCTTTTTTTGTCATTTTTTATATATAGTTTTACTTCTTTATATTATTTTCTGAAATTTCTTTTAATAAACTACTTGGTCTTTGTCTTGTTTGTATCATTTATTCTTCTGTATTTTCTACAACTTCTTCAACTACATCTAAAGAATCTTCAGTATATTTTTCAACTTCAGTATTGCCTTGAATTTCAGTTGTAATAATTTCCGGCTTGCCATATTCTTTAAGCAATTCTAATTTTCTTAAAAGCTCCCAGTTTATATCGACTTTTTTTACAATTTCAGGTGTTAAGTAAATCTCATTATTATAAATTTTAACTTTCCCCATTAACAAAACTATATCTGCTATATTAATATCATCAAATAAATTTATATCTAAGCCCCATGCTTTAACTCTTATAGATGCAGTACCATCATCTAAAACTATAAACTTATAATCTTTATTTTCACTTTCAAATTTTTGAACTACATTTGCAACTATATTTACTCTAGAAATTTTTTTTGCTTTATTTTTGCTATTAATTTCTATATAATTTGGTTCAAATTCACCTTCTTTCTTAACATAGTTCCCATTAACTATATGAGATATGTAACATTTAAATGCTGTTTGTCTTGGCTGCATTTTTTAATCTCTTTTTCTTTCGTTAACATTTCTTTTTTAAAGAAAGGTTATGCTACTTTAGCTATTTTATTTCTAGTAGGTTCGTATATTTCACCGCTTCTTTTTAAAGTTTCTATGACTTCCTCTACTTGATCTTCTGTAATATTTTTATTAGCAGCTTCTGTAGTTAAATCTTCTAATGGAATTGTTTTTATGCCCTTGTTGTAAAAATCATTTATAATTTCTCTAATTACAACGATTCTGCTACGTTGCGAAGCAGGTATTCCTGTTGATATCCTATCTATATCAATTCTTCCAGTTTCATAATCAAATCCAACTTGCATCAAGCAGTGCTTTAAAATATTAATTGCACGTTTAGCATCCTCTCTTGTAACTTTATTGCTTAATCTTATTTTAGCAGAAGCTTCAGATAATCTAACTAATGCTTCTAATTGTCTGGCGGTAATTGGAATCGGTTTTATACTTTCTTCTCCAGTTGTAGTATAATTTCTTAAACCAACATAAAATTTTTTTATTTCATCTATTGCTGCATCTGTTAATTTTGGAAAAGATTTTTGTCTAACATAAGAAATATATTTTTTAAGTAAATTCGAATCTATTTCTTGTTTCAACTCTTCCGGTTTTTGTTGTAATCTTAATACATGGCCTGCAATTTTTTCATCTAATTCCTGATTTGGTATATCTCTAATTGGAAATATTAAATCGAATCTGTTTATTAAGGTAGGAGGTAATTCAATTTGAGCTGCAATGGATTGGTAAGGATCAAACCTTCCAAGTTTTGGGTTTGCTGCTGCTAATACTGTAGTCTCTGCTCTTAATGTAGCTTGAATATTAGCTTTATTTATTGTTATTTGCTGTTGTTCCATGGCTTCGTGTAATGCATCTCTATCTTCTGAACTCATTTTATCTAATTCATCTATTATTGCAATACCTTTATTAGCTAAAACCATTGCTCCTGCTTCTAAGGCCCATCCTCTTAAGAATTCATCTCTTACAACAGTGGCTGTTATTCCAGCTGCACTTGCACTCTTACCACTTATGAATCTTCCTTTAGGTGCAATTTTTGTAATGAATTGTAATGTTCTAGACTTACCACTCCCAGGATCTCCAACTAAAAGCAGATGAATATCTCCTCTTGTTACAGTTTTATCTACACCTATTTTTTTTATACCTCCAACCATTTGCAAAATTAATGCAGCTTTAATATCATCATGTCCATAAATAGAAGGTGCAATTGAGTTTATTAATTTATTATAAATTTCAGGATCTTTAGCTAAAGTTTTTATTTTTTCTTCTTCTTCTCTACCAACTTCGACTTCTTCAAAAGTTTCATCCATTGGTTCGATAAAATTAGATTCCATTATCAAATTATACCTGGTAGATTGCATACCACTTTTTAACATGATTGGAATTTCTTTTATTACTCCTATAGCCCTCACTCTACTTCCAGGGGTGGTTCTTTTTTCCATTTTTGGTTCTACTAAATCTTCTTTTAAAAACACAGAGATTCTTTTTGGTTGTTCTCCTCCTTCTAAGCTTTCAGGAGATTCTTCTATTGTTAAATGCTGGGCATCTATAAGTTCTTTACTAATTAATCTGAATCTTCCTTTTCTACCACAGCTGCATCTATTTGGTTCTTTAAATTTTGTGTCTAATTGTAAAATAAAAATTGAATTGCCGCAGCTAGGACATTCAAATTTAGCAGAAACTACTTCTGGTCTAACCTCAGAAGCTTGTCTTACTATCCCTTCTACAACTATTAAATTATTTAGATTAATACTTCTAAGATCTTTAACCATTATTTTTTGAGATTCGGGTAAATTATAAAAACGAGCTCTTAATTTGTTTTTAATAAAATCAAATTGCTCCAAAGAAATTTCAGCAGATTTAATAGTTTCTTCTGGATCACTTAAAAGTTCATCAGCTAATTCAATATCAAATCCTATCAAATCTTTAAAATTTACAAGTATAGATTTTTTACCTTGTGTAACTAGTTTGGATAATTCTTTTTTATAATTAATTTCAAAAAATTCCTTGAATTTTTCAGTTTGTTTTACAACATCTATCATTTTCTTTTTTTTATTTTATTGATTTATCTAAGATAAAAACGATTAAAATTTATAAATAATTTATATATATGTCGCGTTGAAACACAATTTAAAATTTTATCTTTTTTAAGTTTTTGATTAATTTATTTACAGCTTCTTTTAATTTTGTTTCGCTTCTAGTTCCTGTACAAACAATTTTTCCATTGC
>CAYHUI010000019.1:0-9709 GCA_964360175.1 Candidatus Woesearchaeota archaeon | reverse complement strand
ATATATAAATCTTTTGATTACTTTTTAGTGATTATAAATAAAATTATAGAATTTATTTTCTAAATCCACCCAAGAAAAATATCCCTAGTAACATTAAGATAATACTTGATAATAAAAGTAATGTACTAAATTTAGCAAAAATTGAAGTAATCGAAAGTGATAAAGCTGCAGGTAAAAATAATGAAAATAAACCAATACAAGCAGGACATGCTGGTACTACTATTGCTAAAATTGTTCCTATACCTCCAGTTGCTGCACTGCTACTTTTCTTTTTTATACTACACTTTTTATCTTTAAAATTATAAATTTGTAAAGTAGCTAATAAACTAAAAGATATAGCAAATATTATAACTAAAAATAAATTAATTTTTGGTATAACTTTTAACCAAAAACCAATATCTGTACCAACTGTTAGACTTACCTGTAATAAAGGATAAACTACTAACATAACTAAGCTTAAAAAAATAAACAACCACAAATAATTTTTATTTTTTAAAATTTTGAGTAATCTCATTTTTTAATTGTATGATCCAGAATTTGAATCATTATTTTCAGTAGTTTTATTTTTAAATATAAAAAATATACTAATAATTACTCTAAATAAAATTAATAAAGGTTTATTTAAAAATTTTCTTTCCATTTCTTAGATTTATTAAAATGAATCCAATGCTTCTTGGAAAGTTGAGAAAGGATGTGCACCTACAATTCTAAATCCTGTTTCAGCATTACCACAAATAGATTCACCAGGTGAACATACTGGAGCTTTTATAGTATTTCCATTAGATCTAGCAATGAAAAATGTAGGTGTTCCTGAAACAGCATAACTTTGACCGTCATTAAAATCATTTTTAACTTCTTCTGTGTATTTACCTGAATCTAAACATGAATTAAAATCTTGTGTATTTAAGCCAATTGTAGAAGAATATTCTTTGAAAGCTTCTATACCTCTTACACTCCAGTCATCTTGATTTTCAAAAATTTCATCATGCATTTCTCTAAACTTTCCTTGTTCATCTGCACATTCACTGGCTTCTGCTGCACTTTGTGCCTGTTGATGGAAATCTAGAGGAAAATCTCTATAAACCAATTTAACTTTACCAGTTTTAATATATTGTTCTTCTACTGAAGGTAGTGTTTGGTCAAACCATCTTCCACAAAACGGACATTGATAATCAGAAAATTCTATTAGTACAATTGGAGCATTTTCATTTCCCAAAACAGAATCATCATCTAAACTAACTTCAATTATTGATTCTGTAGAAGGTTGGCCATTTGAAGGTTGCTTAATAATTATATCATCATTAGAAGTTCCTTTATTTAGTTTGATACCAAAACCACTTGTAAATAAAGATATCACAAATAATACACCTAAAATAACGCTTAAATATTTATAGAAACTTGTTTTATCCATCTCAAATTTAATTTTCTCTTTTTTTTCTTTATTTTCTTCTGCCATTTTTATATCAGAATTTATTTATATTTATAAATTTATCTATTACTTTAATTTATTTTTTGATCCACAACATTGACTTACTGCTTTACCGCAACCGCATGCATGTTCTTTCTGCATTCCACAACACATATCTTGTCCTTCTGATGTACTACCACAACTTGAACATATATACATTTTATTCCTCCTAAATTTTTCTAAAAATCTATAATTTACTAAGAAAATACATCTTTATAAATTTTTCTTTTTTTATTTTTAAGATTACTCCAAAAATTAACAAGATAATAGAGGTTATAATACTGTTAATAAAAATTCTTTTTGTTATGTCATAAAAAAATTCTATTGGAAATAAATTAATCAAATTATCTACTTCTGGATTTAATAAATATAAGTTGTTTGAAAAAGTTACAATATGAAATTTATCAAATGCGTTACTGAAATTAGCTAATATGATAAAAAATAAGATTAAAATAAAAATTAAAGATAATATACTTCCAAAAATAAAAGAATTTGAAATAGCTTTAACATCTTTTTTATAAATTAGATAAAATAAAATCAAAAAGAAAATAGATAAAAGTGAGGTTAAACCAAAAGTAATAACTTGAATCATACTTTTAACATCAACTAAATGTAATTTTTCTTTTTCATCAAAGAAATTCGTTGTTAAATTTTTATTGTTACTTGAATAAACAGCTCCTAAGTAAAAAATCAGTTCTTTAGTTGCTTTATTGATGTCTTCTTTACTGTACTCTTTTAAATTTTCATTTTCGTATACATTATATTTTATAAATTCTTTTTCGTAGAAATTAAAATTAAAAGCTGTTAATTTAAAGTTAGCTAGTAAAATAATTAAAGGTATTATAATTATTAAAATTATTAGTAAAGTCTTATTTAGTTTTGACATTTTTTTCTTTAAAAAATATTACTCGATATATCAATATTATTGCACCTATTGTTAGACTGATATCAGCTATATTAAATATAGGCCATATTCTTAAATCAATAAAATCAATTACATAACTAAAATATAATCTATCAATTAAATTTCCTAAGGTTCCCGCTAATACAAATGCAAATGCTATATTAAATTTTTTTGAAACTTTATTATAATAATATAAAATTGCTATTATCACGATTATTGAAATTATTATTAGAAATATTTTCTGGCCTTGAAATAAAGAAAAACCACCACCTGTATTTTTAGACAAAGTTAGATGAAATACATTATTAATTATAGGAATTGAATCTTTAATGTTTAAAGCAAAAAACTTTGTAATTCTATCCATTAATAAGATTAATATTGTTAATGCTATGAAAACTCTAGTTTTATTTAATCTTTTCTTAATTCTCATAATAAATTTAAATAGGGTCTACTTTTAAATTTTTTCAATTTATCATAAAAACATAAACTTTAAATATAAAATTAAAATTTGTAAATGTTAAGATGGTAGATAAGATGATTGAAAAAGTTGTTGAATTAATGAAGCAGCAAGATAAAATTAGAAATATCGGCATCGTAGCACATATTGATCATGGAAAATGTGTTAGCGCAAATACAAGAATTTTATTAGATGAAGGAAGTATAATTACTGCAGAACAACTTCATAATTTAGCTGAAAAAAAAGGAAAAAAAGTATTTGAAGATAAAAATAAAGTTATTTATGATACTTCAAAATGTAATTTTAATATCTTTTCTCTAAATAAAGAAACAGGAAAAATTGAAAAAAGACCAATTTCACATTCTTGGAAATTAAATGGGGGAAATACAATTAAAATAAAAACAAGAAATAGTTTTTTTATAACGACAACATTAGAACATAAATATTTAGTATTAGAAGATTTTAAATTTAAAGAAAAACAAGCAAAAGATCTTAAACTTGGTGATAGAGTTATATGTGCAAGAAAACTTGCAAAATTTTTTGGAAAAGAAATTAATTCAGTAGAAGATTTTAATTTTGATATTTCTGTTTTGCCAAGAATTCAAAATATTACTAACCAAAATTCATCACAACTACAATTACAACAACAAATTGATATTAACACATTTAAAAAATTAACAACAGGAGATTTAGCTTATATAGAAATAAAATCTATTGAAAGCGGTTATGAAGATGTTGTTTATGATTTTACTATACCTAATAATCATAATTTTGTTGCAGAAGGTTTAATTATTCATAACACAACATTAAGTGACAATTTACTTGCAGGAGCAGGTATGATCTCTGAAGAGCTTGCAGGAAAACAATTAGCTTTAGATTTTCATGAAGATGAACAATTAAGAGGTATTACAATAGATGCTGCTAATGTTTCAATGATACATAATTTAGATGGTGTAGATTATCTAATAAATTTAATTGACACACCAGGGCATATAGATTTCGGTGGTGATGTAACTAGAGCAATGCGAGCAGTAGATGGTGCAGTTGTTGTTATAGATGCTGTTGAAGGGATAATGCCTCAAACTGAAACAGTATTAAGGCAAGCATTAAGAGAAAGAGTAAAGCCGTTATTATTTATTAATAAAGTTGATAGATTAATCAAAGAGATAAAACTAACACCTGAAAAAATGCAGGAACGTTTTATAAAAATAATAACAGATGTTAATAGGCTTATTAGAGCAATAGCACCAGAAGAATTTAAAGAAAAATGGAATGTAAATGTTCAAGATGGTAGTGTTGGTTTTGGAAGTGCATATCATAAATGGGCTTTAAACTTTCCTTATATGAAAAAACATAATTTAACTTTTAAAGATGTAATAGAAGCTTATGAAAAGGAAGAAGATTGGAAAAAATTATGTGCAAAAGCTCCATTGCATAAAGTTTTCTTAAATATGGTTGTAAATCATACACCAAATCCAGTAGAAGCTCAAAAATATAGAGTGTTAAAAATTTGGCATGGTGACTTAGAAAGCGAAGAAGGTAAATCTTTAATTAACTGTAATCCTAATGGACCTGTTGCGTTTATAGCAACTAAGATAGTTATAGACAAGCATGCAGGAGAAGTAGCAGCTGGTCGTTTATTTTCTGGAACTGTAAAACAAGGTTTAGATGTTTATATGAATTTAGCAAAGCGTGAAACAAGAATACAACAAGTTTCTGTATATAAAGGAGCTCAACGTGTTCCGGTAGAAAGTGTTCCTGCAGGTAATATAATCGGATTAGTTGGACTAAAAGATACATTTGCAGGAGAAACTATCTCTAGTATTAAAATGGAACCATTTGAAGGCATTAAACATATTTTTGAACCTGTTGTTACAAAATCAATAGAAGTTAAAAAACCAAGTGACTTGCCTAGATTAATTGAAGTTTTAAAACAAGTCGGGAAAGAAGATCCTACTATCAGAATTGAAATTAATGAAGAAACAGGAGAAAATTTAATGAGTGGTATGGGTGAATTACATCTAGAAATTATTGAAGGTCGAATTAAAACAGAAAAAGGATTAGACGTTCAAACTTCTAAACCGATAGTTGTTTATAGAGAAACTGTAAAAAAATTATCTCCAGAAGTAGAAGGTAAATCTCCAAATAAACATAATAAATTTAATATTAAAGTAGAACCGTTAAAGGAAGATTTATATGAAGCAATTAAATCAGGAGAGCTTCCAGAAGTTAGAATCAAGAAAAAAGACAAAGAATTTTGGAAGCAGCTGGAAAAATTTGGATTTGATGCTAAGGCTGCGAGAAGTGTTAGAGAGATTTTTAATGGAAATATGTTAATAGACGCAACTAGGGGTATTGTGCATATAGGTGAAGTTATAGAGATGGTTATGGATGGTTTTGAACAAGTAATGAAAGAAGGTCCTTTAGCTCGAGAACCAGGAGTAAAAATGAAAGTTATTCTAGCAGATTGTAATTTACATGAAGACGCTATTCATCGAGGACCAGCTCAAGTATTACCTGCAGTAAGAGATGCAGTTAAAGAAGCAATGATAAAAGCAGATGCTGTAATCTATGAACCATTACAAATATTGCAAATAGAAAGCCCGATTGAATTTATGGGAGAAATTTCTAAATTAGTCCAAAATAAAAGGGGTCAATTACTAGATATGCAACAGGAAGGCGAACATATTACTGTTAGAGCAAAACTACCTGTAGCAGAGATGTTTGGTTTGACTTCTGAGATTAGAAGTGCGACTAGTGGCAGAGGGGTTCATTATGTCGTAGATCAAGCTTTTGAAAAATTACCAGAAGAATTACAGCCAAAAGTAATAAAACAGATAAGACAAAGAAAAGGTTTAAGGGAAGAAGGTTTTGCTTAATTATAATAAAAATTACTTAGAATTAGAAAGTTTTAAAAATATCAAAATCTCTAAATAATATATAAAGAAAATGAATCAAAAAACCATAACTCTTGAAAAAATAAATAATAATGTATTAGCTATTAAAAAAGAACTAGATAAAATAAAAATGTTATTAGAAGAAGAATTTGAATTAAGCGATTGGGCAAAACAAGAATTGAAGAAAGCAAGATCAGAAAAGAAATCTATTTCTCATGAAAAAATAATGAAAAAGTATGCTTAAAATGTTTAGAATAGAATGGACCTAATCGAGCAGACACATCTATATTCCCTTTAAATTGGTTCATTAAGAATCTGAGACTATAGAGCTTTAATTGATATTAATTTTTCTGATAAAATTTTGAAGGAACAAGTTGTTGGGCATAGAAGCAATATATATAAAAATAAATAATCGAAATCTTTATAAATATTAATAATTAGCAAATATTAACTCAAGGGTAATTTAAAGGGGATATATTTATTTAAAATGGCAAAACAAAAACCACATATAAATGTAATATTTATAGGTCATGTAGATCATGGAAAGTCAACAACAGTTGGAAGACTTTTATATGATAGCAAAATAATAGATGAACAAGCTTTAAGAAAATTAAAAGAAAGAGCTGCAGAGGTTGGTAAATCTGGATTTGAGTTCGCTTTTATTATGGATGAATTAAAAGAAGAAAGAGAAAGAGGTCTAACTATCGACTTATCACATAAAAAATTTATTTCTCAAAAATATGAATACACAATAATAGATGCTCCCGGTCATAGAGATTTTATTAAAAATATGATTACAGGAACTTCACAAGCTGATGTCGCTTTCTTAGTAGTTGCAGCTGGTGAAGGAATAATGGCACAAACTAAAGAACATGTTTTCTTATGTAAAACATTAGGTGTAGGTCAAATAGCAGTTTTATTTAATAAAATGGATACTATTAATTATGATGAAGCTAAATTCAATAAAGTAAAAGAAGATGTAAGTAAATTATTAAAAAGCGTTCAATACAAATCAGAAGAAACTTCATTTATTCCTATAAGTTCATTACAGGGAGAGAACATAGTTAATAAAAGCAGTAAAATGCCATGGTATAAAGGTCCAACTCTTCTAGAACAATTAGATTTATTTAAAGAACCTGAAAAACCAGTCAACCTACCATTAAGATTACCAATACAAGATGTTTATAACATTCAAGGTATTGGAGTTGTTCCAGTTGGAAGAGTAGAAACAGGAACTATGAAAGTTGGAGATAAAGTTGTAATAGTTCCAGCAAGAGAAGGTACAGGAGCTCATGGAGAAGTTAAAACTATAGAAATGCATCATGAACAAATTAATGAAGCAATTCCAGGAGATAATGTTGGTTTTAATGTAAGAGGTATAGGTAAAAAAGATATTGCTAGAGGAGATGTATTAGGTAGAGAAGATAATATACCTACAGTTGTATCAGAATTCACAGCACAAATTATTGTTTTAAATCATCCAAGTGTTGTAACTATTGGATATACACCTGTTTTCCATATACATACTGCACAAGTAGCTTGTCAATTTATTGAATTAGTTAGAAAATTAAATCCTTCTACTGGTGAAACTCTTGAAGAAAAACCAGAGATGTTAAAGAATGGAGATGCAGCTATTGTAAAAATTAAACCAACTAAACCTTTGGTTATAGAAAAACAATCTGATATTCCTCATATGGCAAGATTTGCAGTAAGAGATGCAGGTCAAACAGTAGCAGCTGGTATGTGTATTGATTTAGTTAAGAAATAAACTTTAAATAAAAGTTTAATCAAAAACTTATAATCATTAAATATATAAAAATTAAAAGGGGGTGATGTATATGGCAAAAGGAATGAG
This sequence comes from Candidatus Woesearchaeota archaeon, assembly GCA_964360175.1. GTDB lineage: Archaea > Nanobdellota > Nanobdellia > SCGC-AAA011-G17 > CAYHUI01 > CAYHUI01. The sequence continues at coordinate 2,128 of CAYHUI010000019.1, read as the reverse complement.
TTGGGTTGTATTAATTCTAGGTATCTTAGTTGCAATTGCGCCTTGGTTATTTGGAACTGCAACAAACGTAGTAGAAACTGTACTTGGAATTATAGGAATTATTGTTGGTATAGTAATGATGACAGGTAAATAAAAATTTTATTTTTTTTCTTTTTCTTATTTTTATGTTCTGTAAAATTATAAATTTTTTATTTTATTAGGAATATCATTTAATTCACTTTTAAATTTTAATAAAGGTAATATTGCTATACTAAGTAAGATAATAGAAATAATTGATACTATCGTAACATGATTTACATTTTTATAATCTATTTGTTTAGTTAAAAAGGAGATTATCAGTCCTATAATATAAGTAAATATTACTATAATTGTTATTGTATAATATTGCAAAAATTTCTGGTGTTTAATATCTAGTAGATTTTTCTTAATGTTTATTGATAATTCTTTTTTCTTCAAATTAATCACCAAAAGCTATTGCTAAAAGTATTATCCCTCCTATGACTAATATTGAAGAACCTATCGCAAGACTGTAATTTTCTTTTAAAAAAGATGGTATTGTGCCAGTTATCCCGAAAATAGTACTTATAATTCCAGCAATAGCTAACAAATTTTTTCTTGTCTTATTTTTCATTTACAAATTAATATAATCTAATCTTTTATTTTTAAAACTTCCTATTCTCATATCGAAAATTTTACAATTCAACTTCGTAACATTTATAAATCAATTCTTATTGTTTTAGAAAATGCAAAAAGCTCGAATTAATTTAGCTAGTACTAATATAGATAATTTAAATCAGGTTTGTGGTTCTATTAGAGACATTGCTGATAAAACAGGTGTTATGATGAAAGGTCCTATCCCTTTACCGACAAGAAAATTAAAATTAACTACTAGAAAAAGTCCTTGTGGTGAAGGTAAGGCTTCTTGGGAACGTTATGAAATGAGAGTTCATAAACGTTTAATTGATCTTGCAATTGATGAAAGAGCTTTAAGATTAGTTATGAGAGTTCCTATACCTGAGAATGTTCAGATTTCTATTGAAGTTATGGAATAAATTCAAAAGTTTTAAAAATTGATAAATTAAATTCTTATTATGCCGAGATCGCCTAACGGTATGGCACAGAATAAGAAATAGGAAATGATAAGAACCTAAGTTCTTATGTGTAAGCCTGGAATAAACTTTTTGAAAAAGTTTAATCAAAATAAAGATTTAAAAATCTTTAAGCAAAAAATATCAGTTAGCCTGACCCTTCGGGGTGTCTGGGTTCAAGTCCCAGTCTCGGCGTTTAATATCCTTTAGAAAGTTTTAAATAAAATCAATAAATAATAATAAAAAAGGTGTGTTTATGAATTTAAAGAAAGATTAAGAGGTGAAAATAGTATTGGTGATCTTATGGATAAAGAGCGAGTAAGAAATTATTGGACTAAAAAGGCAATAGAAGTAGGTTATGACCCTAGATCTTCTATGAAAGATCATGAGTTTAGAGAATCTGAAATAGAGATTATAAAAGGATATTTACAAAAAGAAGACGAGGTTCTAGATGTAGGATGTGGGAATGGATTTTCCACTAATGAATATTCTAATCATGTAAAGAAAATTATAGGTATAGATTATATAAAAGAGTTCATCGATATTGCAAAAAAATTATATCAAGGTAAAAATAATCTCAGTTTTGAAGAAGGGGATGTATTAAATATAAAATTCAAGGAAGATTCTTTTGATAAAGTAATATCAGAACGCTGTATTATAAATTTAACAACATGGGAAGATCAAAAAACTGCTATTAAAAACATATATAATGTATTAAAACCAAATGGTATATTTATAATGGCTGAGGTATCTGTCCAAGGCATGAGAGAACTTGATAAAATGAGGAGTCAATTTTCCATAGAACCAATGTCACCACACTGGCACAATCTTTATCTAGATGAAGAGAAATTAAATGAATTCTTAAAACCTCTATTCAAAACAGAAAAAATAAATAGATTTACAACATATGCTTTACTTTCAAAGATATTTCATAGTTTGTATGTAAAACCAGATTCACCACAATTTGGAGCAAAATTTAACAAGATAGCAAGAGACATAACAATTAAATATCCAAATCTTGTTCTAGAAACAAGCGATGG
>CAYHUI010000018.1:0-9924 GCA_964360175.1 Candidatus Woesearchaeota archaeon | reverse complement strand
TTGCTGGGTAAAAAAGAGGTGATAGAGAACCATAGACAAATAAGTATATAAATCTTTCTATTTTATCCACTTTAGAATGGTTACAATCTATTTTATTGGGCTGTTGTTGATTCAGAAGAAAATAAAAATTTAAATATAAAAAAAGAAGCTTTAGTTTTAGTAGCAAAGGTATAACGGTCTTATCAATAGAATTGTTTCTAAAACTAAAAAATTCTTCATAAAAACATTTATAAATTACTTTTAATAAAACATTAGCATGCAAGATCAAATATTGGATATGTTATTAAAAAAAGATGAGATTACCTGGCAGACTTTAATTTATGATTTAGTTAAAACAGAACAAATGGATCCATGGGATATAGATATTAGTTTATTAACAAAAAAGTATTTAGAAACTTTAAGAAAACTGCAAGAAATTAATTTTTTCATTTCTGGTAAAGTTGTTTTAGCAGCTGCAATTTTACTAAAGATTAAATCAAATAAATTAATTGTAGAAAATATAGCTAATTTCGATAATCAGTTATTTAATAAAGAAATTGAAGTGGAAGAAGATGTAGAAGAATTTGATGATATAGATAGTATTTTAGACAGACCTAGATTAACTATTAAAACTCCATTAGCGAGAAAAAGAAAAGTTTCATTAAAAGATTTAATGACAGCATTAGAAAAAGCTTTGAAAGTTGAGAAACGTAGAACTTTAAGAAAATTAGAAATTATTAAATCTACAGAAAAAGTTCAGATACCAGAGAAAAAAATTGATATCACAACAAGAATTAAAAATTTATATGGAAAAATAAAAAACTTTTTTAATTTAAGAAAAGAAACATTAACCTTTAATAAATTAGTTGTGAGTGATAGAAAAGAGGATAAAATTTATACTTTTATTCCATTATTATATTTAGCGAATCAAGAAAAAGTTTTTTTAAGTCAAGAAATTCCTTTTGGTGAGATTGAGATTATATTAAAAGAGAAACTTTATAAAGAAGGAGAAGGAAATTAAAATATGGTTGATTACAAAGAAGCTTTTAAAAGACCTTTTACCAATGTTTTAAAATTAATTATAGGTATAATTTTAAGTATAATCCCAATAGTAAACTTTATAGCAACCGGTTATCATTTAGAATGTGCAAAAACTGCTTTTACTAAAAAATTTAGATTACCAGATTGGAAAAACTTTGGAAAATTATTTCTTAATGGTTTTTTAGCTGTAGTAATAAGTTTAATTTATTTAATACCAGTAATAATAATTTTACTTATTTTTGGGATAAGTATTATGAAAGATTGGTTTCAAGGTGGCTTAACATCTCCAACACAGCTTATAAATATTTTAGCAGATTTTAGAGGAATTATATTTGTTGGTTTTCTTCTTTTTATACTAGCAGCTTATATTATACCAATGGCATTAGTTGGTTTTATAGAAGATGGAAAATTTGGAGACGCTTTTAGTAAATCTATATTTAAAAAAGCTTTTACTGGAAAATATTTTGTAGTCTGGATATTAATGGGATTATATACAATAATACTTGGCTTGATACTAGGATTTATACCTTTTGTTGGAGGTTCGATTGCAGGATTTATAACAAGCCTTACTTCTTTTACTGCAATAGGTGAAGTTTATAAAAAAATTCAATAAAAAAATAAAAGGAGCTAAAAATGGTAGATTACAAAGCAAGATGCATGAGATGTAAAGAAGAGGTAGATGTAACTAATCCGCAAGAAGTTGAAATAAAACCAGGAACATGGGCTGTTAAAGGCACACATGCAAAGTGCGGCACAAAAGTTTTTAGGATAATCGGGAAAAAGAAATAAAGGTTAACACAAAATTAATTTAATTAATATAGTTAATCATAACAATTTAATGACCAACGTGTCAACTTTGAATAACCTAATAAACATTTAAGAATTAACAAATAGAGAGATTGGTTCTCTCTGAAATTTCGATTTGATTAATTATAAGGAGCAACTTGAACGAACAATTTCTTTCTTTAAAAGTTTAAAAGAAAAGTTTATAAATAAAAAGAATTGAAATAAAATATGGTAGTGAAAAGAAAAATAAAACAACAAAGACTAAAGGTAGTTAAACCAAGTCAAAGTATTGCAATTGTAGGTTTACTCATTAATGTATTAGTTCTTCCTGGATTAGGAAGTTTAATTGGAGGGAAAACAACCCCGGGAATTTTACAATTAATATTTTTTATAATATCAATAATTTTAGACGTCACAATAATTGGTTTAATTATTGGTATCCCTCTTGGAATTGCTATGTGGATATGGGGATTAGTTACGGGAATTGGATTAATAAAAGAAGCAGAATAAATATTTAAAAGTTTTAATGGTTTATTATCTTAAAAAAAGATGTGAAAATGGCAACTGTTAAAAAATTATACATATCAAAAAATAGTAGAATAATAGGAGGAGTTTGTGGAGGTTTAGGAGAATATTTGAATGTAGATCCAAATATGATTAGAGTTTTATTGGTTATATTCACTTTAATAAGTTTAGGTATTGGTTTACTAGCTTATCTAATTGCTTGGATTATTCTACCTGAAAAATAATTTTATTTTTTATTAAATAATTTAATTAATTCAGCCTCTGTAAATAAAATTTCTTTACCTGTTTTCATATCTCTAAGTTTAAATTTATTTTTTATAACTTCTTTTGATCCAATAAAAATAATATAAGGAATTTTTTGTTTATCAGCATAATCTAAAGCTTTAGAAACTTTATCTATTATAAAACATGAAATATTTTTTTTACGTAAACTTTCAGCAATTTTGATAGCTTCTTTATCTTGATTTATTGAGATTACAATGCATTTTATATTTTCTGTTTTAATTTTAGTTAAAGAACTTAATCTTTCTAATCCAAATGAGATTCCAGTACTTTGTATATTATTTATTAAATAAGAACCACCTGCTACAATGGTTTCTTTAATTGAACTTTTAACTTCAAAAACACTTCCATTATAATAAGATAAACCTCTTGCTAAACTTGGTTGAAAATTTACTTTTATATTATATAATTTACAGTAATCTTTAAGTTCTTTAATTTCTTTATAATATTGATATCTTTCAAAATATTTCTCAGGTTGTTTAAATATATTTAAAATTTTTTCTGCTTTATCTTTTTTTAAATTTTTTTTAACTTCATTTTCTGGTAATTTATCAAGTTTATCAATTTCTTTTATAATTTGTTCTTTATTTTTTATTTTTTGTTCTTCTAGAATCTCATTTATTAATTTTTTATTATTTATATTAATTATATTTTTTATTTTTAATTCATCTAAAATTTCTTTGGATAGTGCTAAAATTTCTGCTTCGTCTTTTATCGTACTTCCAACTATATCAATATCGCATTGAGTAAATTGTCTAAATCGATTTGCAGTTACTGGTTCATCTCTAAAAACTTCTCCAATTTGATATCTTCTATAAGGAAGTTTTTTATTTTTTGCTAATCTTTTTAATTGAAAAGTAAATTCATATCTTAATGCTAAATTTCTTTTACCTTTATCCTGTAATTTAAAAATATCTGAAATAACTTCATCTTGTTGATTATTACCTTTAACAAAATTTTCATATTCTATTATTGGTGTTTCAGCTGGTTCAAATCCATAAATTTTAAATTCTCTAATTAAAATTTCTTTGATCTTCTCTCTAGTTAATGCTTCTTCTCCTATATAATCCTTAAATCCTTTAACAATTTCTATCATTTTTAGCTCCTTTTATTTTAAAAAGGGCGATAGCCGAGACTTGAACTCGGTTATCAGGCTTTCTGCATTCTTTTTGATCAAACTTTTTTGAAAAGTTTACCACAGGCCTGCGTAATACCCATATACTACTACCGCCATAAAAATTTATTTTATTAAATAATTTATAAACGTTGTTAAAATTGATATAAATCAAACTATTAAAATCTAGAATTCTATTGATGAACTAAATCAACTCGTTTCATTTTAATTAATAAAGAAATTAATTATTTATAAAGTTTACTATTAAGCTACAACTTTTTGTAATTTAGATTTTTTTGCTTTTATTTTTTCTTCAGCTATTTGGTTAGCAATTCTAGTTGTTGATTTATTTTCTTGAGTAGATCTTTCAAGTAAATCTTTAACAGTATAGAAGATAAAACCCACCCTATCAACAGCTGACTTTACACTATAATTTTCATTTTTTTGTCTAGATAACCATTCTAAATAAACATTTGTTAAACCACCACCATTAGCTACATAATCTCGAATATAAAGTATTCTTAAATTATGCAATAATTCTCCATCTTCTTCTCTTGCTAGTTGATGATTGGTTGCACCAGCAATAATTTTACAACCATTTTCATAAAGTAAGTGTATATTCCTTTCATCAAGTATTCCACCTTGTCTTAAACATGGTGCATAAATATCAGTTTTTTGTGTTAATATAGCATTATGTTCGACAAATTTTAATTTACTATAAAGACCCAATTCAATAGCTTCTTCTTCCGCTCTTGCAATCTTTTTTGGATCTGTATCTGAGATTATAATTTTCTTAAATCTTTCAATCAATGGCGTAAATAAAAATCTAACAGAATCAAACTTTTCATCTTTTGGAAAACCAAATATCAAAGGAAACCCTACATTACCTATGCCTTGTACACTTAATACACGATCTCTAAGATCCTGGTTTTTAAATCTATAAGGTACAGCTGCTTCAATTGCTCTACTAAGACCATAAGCAGTAAATGGTCCTGGATCACCACTACCCATAAAACTTTGATAACTATCAAGCCCAACTACATAACGTGTTTCTTTTGCTATATGTTTCATATCACTTGAATTAGTTCCAGAATCTTCTGCTGTTATATATTCACCTTCTAAACTATTAATTAATTTTCCAAATGCTCTAAATATCCCTTCAGTTTTATCTTTATCAGGATCACCTATTATAACTGCTTTTCCTCCCCCGAGTAAAAGTTTATGTATTGCTGCTTTATAAGTCATTGATCTTGCTAATTCTGCAACATCCCATTTAGCATGATCTAATGGTGATTTAAAATCTAAATGTAATTCTGAACTTCTTTCTTTAAAATCTTCATAAGAAGAAAATCTAAGTCCTCCTAAACTAGGTCCTAATGAAGTATTATGAATAGCTATTAAACAAGATAATTCTACTCCATCAGAAATAAGTTTTGCTTCAACTAACTCTTCTAATCTTATACCAAAAATTTCAACATTTTTTTGCCTGTTAACAATTTCATATGTAGAACTCATTATTAACCCCAAATATTATAATTAGAACAAAAATTATAAAAAGGTTTCTATTTAATCAATCCAAATTTTCTAAATAAATGATAAAGAAAACTTTCTTCTTTTAATTGCTCAGTATAATTTTCTCCGAGTAAATTAGCTGCAATTCTTTTATAATTATTTGCATTTTTGCTATTAGGAAATAAATTAGTTAAAATATCTTTTTTCTTTAAAGCTATTTTAAATTTATTATCCTCTTCAATAACACCTAAAATAGGCTTTTCTAAAATTGTTTCTATATTTTTAAAAGTTAATTCATAATTAGAGTATTTTGTTCTAGTAACTATAACCCCGTTAACTTGCTTATTTAATCTTTGAGCTATTTTAATTATTTTTAGAGCATCTGTTACAGCTGGAATTTCAGGGTTAGTAACTACTATAACTTCATCAGTTGAATCTATGGCTGCTAAAGTTTCTCTACCAAGACCAGCAGCAGAATCTATTATTACAAAATCTGTTATTCCTTCTAATGCTGATAATGCTAATCTTAAAGTATCTGGATTGGTATTTAAATCATTTAAAGAGATACTTCCTGGAATTATTTTTAAATTAGAATTATGCAAATAAAGAGCTTCTGTAATATGTTTTTTACCTCTTAAAACATCATGTAATGTTGTTTGAAGTTTTGAAGCACCTAATTGTAATGCTATATTAGGGGTATTTAAATTAGCGTCTACTACTATCACATCTTTTCCAAAATGTTTCATGGCAGCTGCTAAATTTAAAGCAGTAGTTGTTTTTCCTGTACCACCTTTGGCGCTTGCAACTAAAATAAATCTTGTCATTTTTTAACTAGATTTCCAACCAAATCAATAAATTCTTTAGTTTTGTAAAAAAATTCTTTTAACTTATCTGTATTAACTTCATAAAATTCTCCTGGCTTCAGCATAGAGATTAAAGTTACATTTTTCCTATATTCTTCTCTTTTAGAAAACTCTGCTTTGTCAATTTGTTTCAGTAAATTATAAAGCGCTATATAATCTCTTACTTTAATTTTATAAACGTCTTTTAAAGTGTCTATTTTTATCTTTGAAATCTTAGAAACAATTTTAATTTTCTTCTTTTTTCTTGCATGTTCTAAAGCTTCTGATGTTGCAAATTCAATTGCATTTATTAATCTATGAATTGTATTTTTAATAACATCACACGTTCTTGTGTATTTTAAAGTTATATAAACTAAATGATCAACTCTTTTTAGTTCCTCTTTTGCTTCATCTAATGTCATTTTCTTGAAAATTTTTATTTAATATATAATTTAATTTTAGTATAAAAGGTTTTGCTTGAATCAGATATTTTTTTATCTTATCTATATGCATAGTTTGTTTTTTGTAATTATGAGATAAAATAACTAATTTGTCTTTTTTGACTAATTCTATAGAACTTTTTTTATGTTCTTCTATTAATTCTTTTAATTCTAGAATTAAGTTAACTTCTTGTTTGGTTATGTTATACCTAGGAGCGCATTTATTTTTGAAAATAGTATATCTTAAACCAAAACCTTCTGGCAGTGGGGAAATTCTTTTATATAATCTATCATAATAAAGAATAGCTTCCATTGCATTGTACAATGATAAATATAAATTTTCCAATATCATAGAAATTAGCTTAGGATCTTTAACCAAATGATAAGTTACATAAGTTGTATGGTCTGCTACATTAAAAGCTTTTTTTGCTTCATTTACTAATTCTATAAATTTTTCCATATAATATTTATAGATAAGAAGTTCTTATCTCTTTCTATTTCATTTTTTTAAAATAAGAATAGCTTCAGCTAGATCTCCATTACTTTTTTCTAGAGCTTTTTTAGCAGTATCTTCATCAACATCAGCTTTTTCCATTACAAATTTTATATCATCTTCACTAAATTTTTCTAAATTTCTTTCTTCTGCTTCTCCAATAATTTGAATGCTTTCTTGTCCCATAGCTAATACTTTAGTAACTTGTGGTTTTCTGTAGATGAACTCTTTATCTTTACATCTTATTATAACTAGATCTGCATCAATATCTTGCTGTTTAACACCAAGCTGCTTCATAGCTTTTTCAAGAACTTTTTGATTCATTCCAGGAAACATTTTAAAAATTTAACCAAGCCATTTATTACCAAACCTATGCAATAAAATTTCCATTATAATTATAATTATTATAAAGATTATAATTTTAGAAGGCTTAAATTGAATTTTGCTTTTATATTCATCAAAATATCTAACTAATCCAGCTGTACTAGCAGGCATTTGTATTTTTTCTTGTGCCATTTTATTTTAAAAGTATTTCTAGTATAAAAAGTTTATGGAAAAGATAAATTTAAATATTTTTATAATTTATTGTAATTTTAATGGTTATTTCAACTGGATGTTTAAAATTAGTAATAGATAAAAGAAGTTTAGAACCACCAATAGCTAAATATTCTTATGATATTTTACCAAAATTAGCACAAAATTATTATATAAGTTTATTTTTAAGTTATAGAGATCCTGATATCAATGATTGGATAGATACAAATTACAATAAAGAGAATGTTATTTTTAATGGAGCTACCATAGAATCTCGTGGTGATATAAAAGGTGATATTTTTATAACAACTAACGTTATAGATGCTGAGTTTGTTTTAAATAAAGGTATAGAAGTTATTTTATTAAATCCAATCTTTAAAGGAGAGGTAGATCCAAGAATAAAAGTTGTAAAAGATTGGAAAGAATTATTTATACAAATTGCAAAGTATGAACAATCAATTTAAATATTTTTTTATATTTATATATTTAAATGGTTTGTAAATGGACAGAGTGGTGTGGATTATATCCTATTGTAAAAAAAGAATATCAAGAAATAGTCTGTCATAATAAGGGAGGAAATCCACTTTATCCAAATTATCAGTCTTGTCATCATTATCTATTAATAAAATTAATAAATGAGCTTGAAGAACAAAAAATAAAAAATGGTGATGCAAATCAAGAACTAGAACCAGAAGTTGATTTAGAAAATGCTATAAGAGAAAAAAATAAATATGAGATAGTTAAAGAAGCAATTCGACTTTATGAAATAGTCGTTAATGAATCTGATGAAAAACGAAAAACTTATGAACAACTTAAAAGCCATTTAGAGTCTACTATTATATTTGATATAAGAGAAGTAAAAAAAGCTTTATTAAGGTTAGAAAAAAGGCTATAACAATAAAGAATAAATTTATAAAATTTTTAATTGTTCAACTATATTTTCTATTTCACTAGATTTTATTAAACCTTTTTCAGAATATAGATAATTTTAAAAAAAGTAGGTAAGCTATAAGCCATCTTTTGTCAATCTTCCTTATGGAAAAGATTGTCCTAACATTCTACTAAGCGTAGTTAAACTACTTGCACTAGCCGGGACTCGCCGTTTCATCGTTTCCTTTTACCTATTCAGCTGGTTAACTTATTTTTCTTGCGAAAAACTTCACAGCCACATCTTTAGCAATAAAAGGCCGTGCCGTTTCTGAGCGGTTGCCTTCCATTTCTGGAACTTTTTTTAAAGCGACCGATTTAAAGTGGATGGACTTTCCTCAGTTTTTTCAAACCGATGGTTAGGCACTTACCTACTTAATATTTAGAATTATTTTTATGTTTATAAAAGTTTTTATAGTTGAAAAAAATCCAGAAATAAAAATTCTAGATAATAAAAAGAAAAATTTATATAGTATTACACGTAATACTTTTTTATGGCAAAGGTAACTGAAAAATATCAAATAGCAATTCCTAAAGAAGTAAGGAATGTTCTTACTGTCAAACCTGGGGAAGAAGTAGAGTGGAGTATCGTTAAAGTAATGGCTTTTGTTAGTAAAAAGGAAAAGATGAATGATCCTGTAAAATTTTTAACAAGCCAGGTTAAGAAGCCTATTAATAGAGATGTTATTAGGCTAATTCACGAAATAAGAGAAAACCCTAGGAAGTAACATGATATACCTTGACACAAATATTATAATTTATGTAATAGAAAAAAATCAAAAATATGAAGAAGCTTGCAAAAAAATTCTGAAGGACATTAAACTAAATAAATTTGAAGTAGCATCTTCAATTCATTTATTGGTAGAGTTAGTAATCCACCTAAATAAATTAAATAAATTACTTAAAGAAAAACTAAATATAGAAGAAAATATTAACGCTGTTCTTTCCTTGCCTATTAAATGGCTTGACTTAAATTTTGCGGTTATTAAAAGAGCCTCTCAATACAATTATTCTGTTTCTCCAGGAGATTATTTACACATTGCAACAGCTGAAATAAATAACATAAATGAAATAATTTCAGCTGATTCTGATTTTGATAAAATAGATTTTATAAAAAGGATAGACCCATTAAAATATTAAAATTAAATTCTATCGAATATAATTAAACAAATAAAAAAGAAAAAAAAGAACATAGGTAAGTAGAATATATAGAGCGATTAGTAAACGCCAGCTAAAAATCTCGTTGCCTTGATTCTTACACTGCGTTCCTATTAAACTTCTCTCTTAGAAGAGCTCTATGATATCTGTTTTCAAGGAATCCTTCATCCTTAGATGCATTCAGGACTTATGATAGTAAGGCGTAGCTGCTCTGCCTGCCTTATCAGACAACAGATCACCAGAGGCCTCGAAAGCTTGTTCCTCTCGTACTAAAGGATCCTTCCCTTCAGA
>CAYHUI010000017.1:0-12122 GCA_964360175.1 Candidatus Woesearchaeota archaeon | reverse complement strand
TTATTTTGTTTTAAAAGCTATAAAATTTACTTAAAATAGTTCTAAATTGTTCATAATCAATTATTTTTAAGAAATAAGGTATTTTTAAACTTTATTTTTAAAATAGGTTAAAAATAAGCTTTTTTACCTTGTTTACAGCTTATACAAACCCCTTTTAATTTATCATAACAATTTTCACATACGCTACTTCCACACAAATTACAATTATATTTTGCAATTGCTTGATTACAAATTTTACAGTTTGTTAATAATTTCATATCAATAAGAAATTAAATTAATATATAAACATTATGAAAATTTTTAGTTAAATTAATTTATCCTGTAGGACATTCAATATTGTATTTTTCTATTTTTTCGTATAAAGTTTTTCTAGCTATACCTAAAACTTTTGCAGCTTGTGATTTATTATAACCAGTTCTACCTAAGATTTCTAGTATATATCCTTTTTCTAATTCTTCAATAGATTGTTTTGATTTAATATGTTCCCTTAATTCGTGGGGTAAATGATCTGTTGAAATAAATCCCCCATCTGAATAACCTGATTTAGAGTCTATCGCATAAATATGTATTGTTGTGTTCAATAAATCTTTCAGTATTTCTTCGAATTTATCTTTAGGATTATAAAGTTGTGTTATAAATGCTTCTAAAACTTCACCTTCTAATTTTGGTGTTACACTTAATCTATATTTTTCAGTAAATTCTTTTACATATATAGGAATCAATTCCATTATTTTTTCTCTTAGTCCTTCATTTGAATTAGTTGTTTTAGGATTAATCATTTTTAAATAAATATACTAAATTTTTTTAAATATATAAATAAGAATTCATTTATAAAATTTTCCATTTAAAAGTAGTTATAAGTATTAATTCGTAACATTTAAAAACAAGTTAAAGTGCACTTGAGTTATGGCAAAATATGAAAAAGGAAAAAAGGATGTTGAAGAAGAAGATGTCTATAGTGAAGAAGGTCAAGAAGAATTAATAGAAGGCGATGAAATAAACGAAATAGAAGAAGGTTTTATGGAAGGTTATCTAGAAGAAGGCCTAGCTAAATGTGAAACTTGTGGTAAAGTATTAAAAGAACCTGAAGAAACTGTTGAATTAGAAATTGATGATGAAATACATAGATTTTGTAGTGAAAAATGCGCTGAAGAATATAAAAGAAAATCATGAATTTATTTTTTCATTTTAAAAATTTAATTAAACTTGATTTTTCTCTTTCTATCAAAAAATTATTTGCTTTTTTTAAGATATCTTTAGAATTTTTAAAAGTTAATATTTTTAAAGCATCTTCATAATTAAACCATTTATAAGAAGTGTGTTCAAAATACATTGTAACGTTAAAGGGAGTTAACCCTTAGAAAATGTTGTGATAAATGCCTCTTCAACCTTAGTTATTCAAAAACGCCTTCTGGCATTTTATATCCTGTTGTTTCTTCTAAAGTTAAAAATACATCCGAAATCTTGGAAACATCTGAAAATTTTTTTCTATATTCATTAATAAAATCTCGAAGTTCATCTGAATTTTGGACTAAAACTCCAATATCATAATCCCAGCCCCCTCCAATGTATCTGTAATAAAAAACAACTTCTTTATAAATCATTTGACTTCCTATTCTGTAAAAAGATCTTATCTTTTCTCAAAAACCTTTAATTAAGTTTATATCTTCAATACCAGCTTCTTCCTTTACTTCTCTTTTTGCTGTTTCAATTTCATCTTCATCTTTTTCTACATTACCTTTAGGAAAATCCCAACTTTCTTTATAATTATTGCTAGCTTCTTTATATAATAATAAATATTTAATTTCTTTTTCTCTTCTAAAAACTATTGCACCTGCTGAAAGCTCTCTAGGCATAATTAATTTAATATTATGTAATTTAAAAAGATTTTTATAAGAGATTATTCTAATAAAAAAGTGAAAATGTCCAAATTTAAAAGTTTGTATAAAGTAACAAAACCTCTTAGAGAAGCGGCGAAAAAATCTAGATTTAAAAAATCAAGAAAAGAATTAATATGTTTAGGAATCGAATCAACTGCACATACATTTGCTACTTCGATAATAACAGATAAAGGAAAAATTTTAAGTGATGTTAGAGATATGTATAAAACTACAATAGGAGGTATTATACCGATAGAAGCAGCAAAACACCATGAAAAAGTTAAAGATCAAGTTATTGAAGAAGCAATAAAACAAGCTAATATTAATTTAAAAGATATTGATTTAATTTCATTTTCTCAAGGACCTGGTTTACCTCCAAGTTTATTAGTAGGATTAAATACAGCAAAAGAATTAGCAAAAAAAATAAATAAACCTTTAATTGGTATAAATCATTTAATTGCACATTTATCAATAGGAAATTTATTTTGTAAAGTAAAAAACCCAGTTTATATTTTAGCAACAGGTGCCAATACCCAAATAATATCTTTAGAAGGGGGTTATTATAGAATATTTGGAGAAAGTTTAGACATCGGTATTGGAAATGCATTAGATAAATTTGGAAGAGCAATTAATTTAGGTTTTCCTGCAGGTCCAAAAATAGAAGAATTAGCTAAAAAAGGGAAATATATTGAATTACCTTATGTTGTTAAAGGCACTGATTTCAGTTTATCTGGTATTATTACAGATGCTATTAATAAATTTAAAAATAATATAAAAAAAGAAGATTTATGTTTTTCGCTACAAGAAAATTTATTTGCAATGTTAACAGAAGTTACAGAAAGAGCTTTAGCACATACTGAAAAAAATGAAGTTTTATTGGTTGGGGGAGTTGCAGCAAATAAAAGATTATGTGAAATGTTAAATATAATGTGTAAAGATAGAAAAGCTGAATTTAATTTTGTTCCTTTAAAATACAGCGGAGATAATGCAGTAATGATAGCATGGCAAGGAATTTTAGAATATAAATCTAATAAAACAGAAAATTTAAATAAAATAGATATTAAACCATTTTGGAGATTAAATCAAGTAAAAGTAGATTGGATTTGATATGGATAAAATAAAACAATTACAAAAAGAAAATAATTATCTAAGAAAGTTATGGGAAGCTTCTAATGATTTAATAGAAACAATAACAAATAACCCCCCAGATATATTGAATATAATCCTAAAAGATATTAGAAAAATTATCAAATATGATATGGGAGCAATTTTTTTATTTGATGAAAAAAAAGAATTTTTAAGAGTAGCAGCAGAAATTGGTTATGATCCAAAAACAAAAAAATTGCAATATAAAAAAGAAGATGGTTTAGTTGGTTATGTTTCAACTACTGGAAAAACTATTAATGTAAGTAATTTAAGAAAGAAAATCAAATGGGAAAAACGTAAACCTAAATACATTGGTGTTGGAATTTATAAAAAAGGAGTTTCTTTTTTACTAGCACCATTTGCAACTGCAGATAAAATTATTGGTGTTTGGGAATTAATAAGCAAAAAAGAAAATTTCTTCAAGAAAGAAGATTTATTTTATTTAAGTAGTTTAGCAAGATATTCGGCAGCTATTACAAAAACAGTTAATTTGCAAGAAACTTTAAAAGAACAATACAGAGAAATAATTCAAACTTATATATTAGACATAGAAAAAATAGATCCAGAAACAAGAAAACATTTAGATAGAGTAGCTAAATATGTAAAATTAATTACACTAAAACTAAAACTTAAAAAAAATGAAAGGGATGAAATGAGTATAGCTGCTCGATTACATGATGTCGGTAAGAGAGAAGTTAGTGAAATATTATTTAGCCCTAATAAATTAAGTTTAGAAAAGAGAAAAGAACACTTATTAGAAACTGTTAGAATTTTAAACAGACATTCATTTTTAAAACCGATTATTCCAATAGTAAAACACCATCATGAAAGATATGATGGTAATGGTTACCCAGATGGTTTAAAAGGAAAAAATATTCCACTAGGTTCAAGGATTATTACAGTAGTTGATGCATTTGATGCAATGACTCATGATAGATCCTATAAAAAAGCTATTTCAAAAGAAGAAGGAATAAAAGAACTTAAAAAAGAATCTGGTAAGCAATTTGATCTAAAAATTGTAAAAGTATTTTTAAAAATTCTTGAAAGAGAGAAATAATTATCTTTTTATAACAAATTTTGAAGTAACAAAACTAGAACCAAAAGTTGCTTGTACTCTTACTCCATTTGGTAATGTAGAATCTAAAATTGGATCTTGTTCATTAAGCTCTATATTTACTTCCTTACCGAATTTTCTAACCAAAGAATTTAATTCTTCTTCATCTGTAAAAACAATATTAGTTTTAACATTATCATAATCCTTATAATTTATAGTAATTAATTTATTTACACCATTGCAAAAAATAGCTTTTACATTTGAATCTTTTAGCAAAGGTTCTATTTTTCCTAAACCAATTAAATCTCTTTTAAGATAATAAACTATTTTTTCTTTATAATTATTGATTAATTGAATATTGTATTTTTTAGTTAATTTATTTAAATTTTTATCTAAATAATTTTCATCGTCTATTAATTTAAATTTCTTTCTTTTTAAAATGTCTTGTTTGATTTCATTTAATATAATTTGATCTGTGCTATTTAATTCTGGTTCTACTAAATTATAAATTAAATTATTTTCTCTAAAATCAATCATAACTTTAGCTAAAATAGTTTTAAAAGTCTTAGAAATTATTATTGAATATTCTTCTCTAAATTTTTCTGCTTTTATTTCAGGTTTGGGTAATTCTATTTCTTCTTTAATTTCAGTTTTTTGTTTAAATAAAGGTTTTGGAACTTGTAACGGAATTTTTTTATTGAATTTTTTTATAGTTATTTCTTTAGTTGGGGTTGGAGCTTCATTTATATATAGTTTAGTTGATGGTATAAAAATAGGTTGTTGGTTTATGGGTTTTAAAACCGCTTTTTTTTCTAGAGGTTTTTCACTTAAAATTTTTTTACCGCTTGCTCTTATTAAAGCCAAAGTTAATTTTTTTAGAACAATAGCATTAATATTATAACTGTGTTTTTTAGTTAAAGTTTTATTGATTTCATTAAATATCTTATCTCTCTCTTCTCTGATTTGATCGTATAAAAAATAAGGTTCTTGCATATTATTAAATTTAAGGTCTAAGTTCGCTTTCTCTATAACCGCTTTTACTTCTTACATATTGCTCTAATAAGATTAGACCTCGGGCTATATCTTTATTTTGTTCAAGTAATTCTTGTAGTTTTAAAGATAATTGTTTAACTGTATCTTCACCAGTAACTTCTGCAATATGTTTGCTGGCTTCTTCAAATAAATTAACAAGTTTATCTATTCTCTTAACTAAATCATTCATAGTTATTACTAAATCTACAGATTTTTGTTGTAAAGAAACATTATTTTCAATTACCTGTTTAATTAAAGCTGTTTCAGTTTTAGGTATAGAAGTTTTTCCAGCCTTTTTTTTAGTCATTATATCCCCTCTTTTAAAAAATTAAATTTATATAAAAATTTTTTCTTAATTATGAAGCTTTCTTAATAATTATTTTCTTACCCTTTTTTTTTGCTTTTTCTTCTAGTTTTAATTCTTTTAATAGTTCTTTATATCTATTTCTTATTGTAACTTCTGTAACACCTGCAACATCTGCAACCTCTCTTTGAGTTCTTTTTTCATCGTTTATTAAAGCAGCTACATATAAACTGGCAGCTGCAATTCCTGTTGGACCTCTTCCAGACGTTAATTCTACTTCTTCTGCATCTTGTAAAATACCAACAGCTTTACTTTGTGTTTCTGCACTTAGTCTTAAAGCAGATGCAAATCTTGGAATATAATCAATTGGATTACTTGGTAATATTCTCATACCTAATTCCCTTGTTACAAATCTATAAGTTCTTCCTATTTCTTTTTTATCAATACCAGAAGCTTCGCTTAATTCATCTAAAGTTCTTGGAACTTCATGACGTCTACAAGCTGCATATAAAGCTCCTGCAACAACACTCTCCATACTTCTACCTCTAACTAAACCTCTTTGAACAGCCATGGTATAGATTCTAGAAGCTTCCTCTTCCACAGATTTTGGTAACTTAAGATAAGAAGCAACTCTTTTAAGTTCTGCTAATGCTAACTTTAAATTTCTTTCAATAGCAGTTGAAATTCTGTATTGCCATTTTCTAAGTCTAAGAAATTTATTTCTTGCTTTACTTCCAAGTCGGTAAACATCAGATTCTTGACCCACAGAAGTTCCTAAACCTCTGTCATATTTAGTATAGGTCATAGGAGCTCCTGTTCTTCTTCTCTTTTCAGATTGCTCATGGTCGAGTTCTCTCCATTCTTGACCGAAATCAATCATCTTCTCTTCAATAACTAAACCACAGTCTTTACAAATAACTTCGCCTCGTTCTTTATTTAGAATTAAGTTAATACCTTCACATTCAGGACATTTTTTAATATAAGTACTAGCTGGCATTTTATAATTAACCCCCAAACTTATTTATCACTCAAAAATGAAGTCATGATAAGCTTTATAAAACCTATATGTAATAACTCATATATAAAGCTTTCGGTCTTTTTCGAAGTGTCCGAGAAGTCAGCCTTTTAGGACACTATTCGGACAAAGCTGGTCTTTTTTCAATTAAAATTTTAGAAGATTTTAAGAGAATAGTTAAAAATTGATCTTTAGATAAAATTTAATGTAAATCTTTTAAGAGAAGTTGAAAAATAAACGATTTATATTTCAAAAGGTTTTTTATATTAAATCAATATTATATAGAGATGAAAAAGAATAAAATAGATGTAGTTTCATTATTAGTAATTATAATATTAATTCTTTTAGTGATCTTTTTCATAAAACAAATTACAGGTGGTTAAAATCAAAGATAAAATAAATATAAATAAAATTATAAAGAAGATTATTTATGTGTTATTTGTATTATTCCTTGTTTATTTAGTATTTGAATTGATTAGAAAAATATTCTTTGGAAGTTTGGGTTTTGAAGAGCTTGTAATCGCACTTCTTGTAGCAAATCTTGGTTATTCTTTTTATATTAATACAAAGTTATCAAAACATCTTGGGTGGTATGAAAGTTATAATAAGAAATTTTAGTAGTATAAAAAATAATTATCCAAAAAAACCTCTTACTTTAATAGGGGGCATAACTCTGTTTCTTCCAAGAGTTTTAGATTTATACAATAATTTATCAGCTTTATTAACAAAATTTTCTTTGCTTTCTCCAAGTTCGTATTGAGCAACACCAAAGCTTGCTGTAATTATACGATTACCTTTATTTAGATTATATAAATTTTCTATACTTTGCCTCATTCTTTCAGCTAAAATTATTGCTTCTTCTAATTCTGTATCAGGTAATAAAACAGCAAATTCTTCTCCACCATATCTACAAACTTTATCTTGTTCTCTGGTTTCTCTTACTACTGTAACTGCCACATCTTTTAATAGTTTATCCCCAGCTTGATGACCAAAGCTATCATTATAATTTTTAAAGAAATCAACATCAAACAAAATTAAAGAAAATTTCATGTTTTTATCTTTAATATATTGCTCTAGTGTTTCAACAAAATGTCCTTTATTATAGATATTAGTTAAAGGATCTGTAATTGCTTTTATACCTTCTTTTCTGTATAATAATTTATATAAATGTGAAACTTTTTTATCTTTTTCTTCTAAATTTCTAGTTAATTTAATTTCTTTTAACATAGAGGCTGATTGAGAAGCAATTCCAGTCAATAAATTTAAATCCTGCTTAGTAAAAACACTATTTTTATTTACTGTAATAAAGCATCCTACTGTACCATCATAAACCATTAAAGGCAAAGATATTAAATTTTTAATTCCATATTTTCTTAAGGTTGGATGTTTTCTTGTTCTATTTATTATGATAGGAGAATAATTTTGTATTGTATCATAACCAATTCTAGTAATTACATTAGAAAATTCTTCATTTAAATCTTGTGTTAAATTTGTTGCTTTTAATTCTAGTTTTTTAATTTTTGGCCTGTAAATTAAAGCAAATACCCCTTTAATTTTTACATATTTTAATATAACTCTAATTATTTTACTTAATAAAATTTCTAAATTATCAGTAGAACCCCTAATAAAATTTATTTCTCTTAAAGCATTCAACTCTTTATTTCTATGTATTAATGTTCTTATAATTTGTTTTCTGTCTTTTTTTGATGTCATTTTTTATCTTATTTTTGGCGTGCGAAACTTACCCGGCCGTCCGCACCCGAACCAGACAAGTCACCGTACCTGGCGTCCAGATCAAAATCCCTGCCACGGAACAAGAGCATTAAACCTATGTTATTCTTTTCATAAGGCAGATACAAAGTTCTACTACCTTGTCCTAATTTACCTGGAGAAGGTAATCCATATTGTAAGCCATATTCAAATTTATGATCACCAATTTTATTTAGAGTTTCATGCTGGTATACTTGTGTTAAACCTGGTAAGATTATTGGTTTAACTCCATGAGGCATGCTACTATCTTTTTCTAAACCAGGATTTACTATTAATAATTTTGAGTCTAGATCTGAATTACTTAAGTTTAAATCATCTCTATTTTGTTTTAAACTTTCATGCAAAGCTTTAGCTTCTCTTGGATTTGCTCCTTCATCACTTGTATCATATAATATTAATGCTAAATCTTCCCAGCAATTTTTTGAATGAGGTAATTTACCTTCTTTAAGCAATAGTTCAGATTGTGATGGTGTTATAGGCCATATATTAGTGCTTTTTAGTTGTAGATCATTGTAGATTGTTGTAATTAAAGCTAATCTATTAAGAATAGATATAGGTACTTCTTGATTATCTTGTAAATTATTAACTGGAATCTCTGCTCCAGTATCTTTAAATGAGTTATTTGATTTTTGTATTAGCTTTTTACCAAAATCATTATAAGAAAGTATAAATACACCTTCTGGTAATTGTGATAAATCTTGTTTTATTAATGAAGATGGAAATCCAAGCATTTTAAATTTAACCCCAAATATACTATTTTTATTTAAATTACTTATATATAAATCTTTCGGTTTATCACTACTCTCAAGTAAAAATAATTTACTCTATTAGAACACCGTTTAAAATCCCATGCTGGCCAGGTCTAGAAGTAATTTTAGCATTGCCAAGTTCTGTTTTCACAATACTACTTTTCGTTATTATATTTCTTCTAACATAATGTCTATTGGCAGGATTTTCTATAACTGAAATTATCTTAACTTTTTTGTATTTTTTTTCTTTTGGAATGTAAAGATTCATAAAATTATTTGATAATAAAATTAATTTTTCGTTATTACCGCGAGTTCTTAATTTTTTAATTTTTTTATCTCCCAATTTAGTTAAAGTTGGATCTCTTACAAATTCGTATAACTTTCTTTTTCTATAATCTTTATATTTTCCAGTTGTTACTTTTCTATTTGATCTTGATTTGTATTCTACCATTTTTCTAAATAAAAATTATGTATTTAAATATTTATTGTTTTATAATTAATAAGCAGAATCATGATGTTTAAATGTAATAAAATAAATTTTATTTTCTTTTACTTCAAATTTTAAAACAAAAGGTCCAAGGTGAACTCTTTGCTCTCCTTTTAATATATTTTTTAAATGTTTTAGATGTGTAGGTTCTAAAAGAATTTGTTTAATTTTTTTATGCACTCTTTCAAACATAATCTTATCTTTCTTTTTTAATTTTTTTAATTGTACCTTAAACTCATCTGAAAAAACTGCTTCATCCATTTTAAATAGAAGCAAAGAATTTATCTAAATCTTCTTCAGTTTTGCAAATAGTTACTCTTCCATGTTCTATATCTTTTTCTCCCCTTTTAATACTTTTTTGGAATTCTTTATCAAAATAAGATAACCCTTTTTTAATTTCTTCTAGCATAGATTCTACTTTATTTATCTTTTTTATATAATCTTCAACTTTTAATATTTGTATTGTTTTCATTTTGTTTAATTGATTTTTATATAAACTTATTTAAATATTTATTGTTTTATAATATTTAGTAAAGTTTAAATACTATTGATTTATCTTAAAGTTATTTATTTAGGGAGGGTGATTTTATATGATTGAAGCCTCTAGACCATTAGATTCATTAAATGAATCTAGAAACAAAAGAGTAATAGTAGAATTAAAAAACGGAAAACAATATGTTGGAAAGTTAAAAGCTTTCGACATCCATATCAATACAGTATTAGAAGATGTTGAAGAAAGAATTGATGGAGAATTAAAAAGGAAAATCAGTACAGTTTTTATAAGGGGAGATACAATAATTCTAATATCTACAGAATAAAATTTAAGTGATTTAAATGACAAAAGGAACTCCCTCTATGGGTAAAAAAAGCAAATTAATGCTTCATATTAGATGCAGGCGTTGTGGTAAAGCAAGTTATCATAAAAAAAAGAGGGTATGCAGCAGTTGTGGTTATGGAAGAAGTAAAAGATTAAGAGGATATAACTGGCAGAAAAAATAATTCTTTAATTTAATAAAAACATTTTTATATTAACTTAAATTGATTTCTATTATGCGGGGATGCCGGAGCGGTCAAACGGGATAGGCTTAGGAGAAACTTTTACTAAAAGTTTAATCAAAAGAAAAAGAAGTTTATAAGAAACCTATTGGCTTAGTGCCTGCGCAGGTTCGAACCCTGTTCCCCGCATCTATTTTCATTGGTACTCAAATATTTCTTATAAATTTTCAAATATCTCTTTACCAAATATTGTACAAAAATATACTCTTTGTTTTTAGTCTGGCTTCTCTCCAAAGCGTTGTAATAACTGTTTCTGTTTGTATACTCAATGTTTAACATTGGGTAAATGTGCTTATGCAATACAAAGTTCATCATTAATCTTGAAATCCTTCCATTGCCGTCGCTGAATGGGTGTATTGTTACAAATTTCAGATGTACTAGTGCAGATAAAAATACTGGATTAAGCTTGCTCTTGTTTTTGTTATACCAAATAAAAAATTCATGTAAGAGTGTATCTAGCTCTGCTGGAAATGGCAACTCTACTTTGCTTCTGGCTATAGCCACTTGATGATTTCTTATTATTCCTGCTATGTCTGGCTTAGTGTCTTGTAAAAGTAGCTTGTGCCAGTAAAGGACTGTAGAAAGGCTCAAATCCTTCTTATAATCCATCATCTCATAAAAGACCTTCTTATGAGCCTCTGCTTCTTTTACGTCCTCAATAGGCTTATTTCTAGGCGTTATGTGTTGTTGAAGTAAGTCGGCTGTTTCTTTCAAAGATAATGTACTTCCCTCTATTCTATTGGTGTTATACGTAAATCTAATCATAAATGATTCAATGTACTGCTCTTTAGCAGAAGGCGGATATTTAGAGAAATCTTGGCTAAAGTTCTTCTTGATGTTTTCAAGGGTTTTGTTAAACTTCTTTAATAATAACTCGTGCATAAATTTTTCTTTGATACCGTCTATATCCTTTGGTGCTTCAGAACCTAGATACTTTTTTTTATTCTTGAATTTATTACCTTCTCTAAAAGTGTGTTCAAGATAATAATACGTTTTTCCTTTAACTTTCCTTACTATAAGATTTACCATAATCGTGTTATGGGTCACAAATATATAAATCTTGCTATTTTTAGCAAAATGTGACCACAACTACAAAGCTAGAATTATTCTAAACTAATTCCTATTTCTTTAAAACAATATTTCCTTCTTTATTTTAAATTTATTAATGATTTTATTTATTTTTTCAAGTTCTTCTGCAGAAGGTTTTGGTATATTTTTATCCAATAACCAATATTTTCCTTTATTGTATGCAAGTGGTTCTTTATCAGGATTAAGTAATGTTTCAACAACTTCACCAACAAACATTGTATGACTCCCAAAAGGGATTTCTTTAACTAATTTACATTCGATATTAACAACAGCACCTTCTAACATTAAAGTTTTTATCTTATTTGCTTTATAAAATTTAAATTCCAATTCTTTTAATGCATTAATTTTGTCAACTTCTTTTCTAGTATAAATACCTGATATATTTGACACAGTTGCTTGATCACTTGCACAAATATTTACTCCAAACTCTTTTGTCTGTTGTATATTATCATAAGTAGCATCATTCGATCTTATACATACTGCAATTAAACCAGGACTATAAGATATATGATGAGTCCATTCAGCAGCCATTATATTATC
>CAYHUI010000016.1:0-12153 GCA_964360175.1 Candidatus Woesearchaeota archaeon | reverse complement strand
AAGGTTTGGATTGGAATATTTAAAATATAAGAAAAGAGTGCCAAGATGGATAATTTAAACTTAACCTTAAGTTTTATAAAGAAAGCAAAATTAATATTTTTATGGATTTAAAACGAAAATTATTAGCTTTGGCTATTGCTATTGTATTGGTGTCTTTTATAGCTGTAGGAATAGATACTTTTTACAAAGAGCCAAAGAATAATTGTTATGATGAATCATCAAGGCCTAAAGCAGTTATTTCAAATTGTGAATTACTTCAAGAACCAAATAAAACTTCATGTTTTATACAACAACAAATTTATTATGAAAATCAAAGCATTGAACAACAAAGATGTTATGAAGCTTTTCAACCTATAGACAATTTGTATAAAAGAAATGTTTTTATTATATTAATCATTTTGGGAGTTTTATGTGTTGTTCTTGGATTGTTAGTTAAAAAAGTACAAGCTTTATCTTTTGGATTAATGCTAGGCGGATTAATAAGCATAATTTATGGAATTATAAGATATTGGGCTCAAATGAATGAGTATTTAAGATTTATAGTTCTTGGTATACTATTAGCAATATTAATATGGATTAGTTATAAAAAATTAAAAGATTAATAGAAGATGCAGGCTTTGAACTTATTTTCTCGGGTTTAGCTCCGGCGTTATGTATTTATTTTGATTATACTGTCTAGAATTGATGGAAAAAATACAGTTATATTGAAAGATTTATAAAAAAATAATCAAAAGTTTTAAAAATAAGATAATACTTATTAATAAAAAATGAATAAAGAGTTATCAAAAAATTTAAGAAGTAAAAAAATTTTAAATAAAATAATGAGAAAAAGAGGTCAATCTGGTTGGGATATCTCTATCATGATTATTTTATTTGTAATGATCCTCTTATTGATAATATGGTTCTTATTTAGGAGATATGGTGGTTTAAGTGGCTAAAAATTTTGTTGATATAATAAATGTTGTAGGAAAAATTATATTTTATATACTCGCAATAATACTTCTTTATCAAATTTTGAGGGCGATTTTAGGAGGAACATGGTCAACTGAAGATATGATCATAGCTTTAGTAATTTTTAATTTAACTGCAACCTTAACTTTATTTGGCCTTATTTATAAACTTAATGCTAAAATATCCGACCATATCGGTTGGCATAGGGGCTTAGGAAATGCAAAGAAAAAATAGTTCTATTATTTTTTATAATACCATTTAAATATCAAAGGAAAGTTTTTTATATCAATTAATTTTAATTTTTAAAAATGGAAATTGAAAATTTAGTTATTATTGGTAGTGGTTGTGCAGGCTGGACTGCAGCTTTGTATGCAGCCCGAGCAAATT
Source organism: Candidatus Woesearchaeota archaeon (assembly GCA_964360175.1). Classification (GTDB taxonomy): domain Archaea; phylum Nanobdellota; class Nanobdellia; order SCGC-AAA011-G17; family CAYHUI01; genus CAYHUI01. Next base: position 10,815 of record CAYHUI010000016.1, on the reverse strand, counting down.
TAAAACCTTTAGTTATTACTGGTTTAGAAGAAGGAGGTCAACTAGCTTTAACAACTATTGTAGAAAACTATCCAGGATTTCCAGAAGGTATTATGGGTCCTGAATTAATGAATAAATTTAAAGAACAAGCTATAAAATTCGGAGCTAGAGTTATATATAAAACTGTAGATTCTTTTAAAGTTAAAAAAGATTATTTTGAAATTGGTATTCAAAAAGAAAAAATAAATAGTAAGTCTGTAGTAGTTTCTAGCGGAGCTTCTGCAAGAATGCTTGGATTAGATGCTGAAAAAAAATATATAGGGAGGGGTATTTCTACTTGCGCTATATGCGATGCCCCTTTTTACAAAGATAAAATAGTTATTGTAGTTGGTGGTGGAGATAGCGCTTGCGAAGATGCTTTATTTATTTCAAAATTTGCTAAAAAAATTTATATTGTACATAGAAAAAATGAATTTAGAGCAAGTAAAATAATGCAAGACAGGGTTTTTAAAAATAAAAAAATTGAAATTATTTGGGATACTAATATAGAAGATATACTTGGAGATGGAAAAAAAGTAACATGTGTTAAATCAAAAAATATTAAAACCAATAAAATTAATGAGATGAAATGTGACGGAGTTTTTTTAGCTATAGGCCATGTACCTAATACTAGTATATTTAAAGGAATTTTAGACATGGATGAAAATGGTTTTATAAAAACTGATAGGTATACGAGAACCAATGTAAAAGGAGTATTTGCAGTAGGAGATGTTCAAGATCCTATATATAAACAAGCAGTAACTGCAGCTGGTTCTGGTTGCCAGGGAGCAATGGAAGCTGAAAAATATCTTGAAGGTGCAGAGGAAAAAAGAAGATCTGAATAAATCAAATATTAACCTAAAATAATAAGTATTACTCCAATCAACATTATAAATGCACCGATACTTTTTCTAAAAATATTTTTTTCTTTAAAAATCAAACCTCCGTAAAAAATACTAAATAAAATACTTAATCTTTTTAGTGAAATTACATATGGAACAATTTGCATGGTTAAAGCTATATTTATTAATATAATCATTATAGCAAAAACTAATCCTGTAACAAAAATTTTATTTAGATTTTTCTTGTATTCTTTTTTTATATTTTTCTTTTTTATATAAGATAAAGCTAAAAAAGTCAACCCTATGAATAAATGAACTATAGAAGAACCAAATATAGTATCAGAATTTAGAATTACTAATTTATCAAAATTTATAGATATACTCCATAAAAATGCTACAATTAACATATAAAAAATTCCTTTATTTCTAAATATTTCTTTAAACGGATCTAAGAAATTTTTTCTAGTTTTATTTATATTTATAATATAAGAGCCAATAACTATCAAAAATATTCCAATTATCCCAAATATACTAGGAAATTCATTTAGTAAAATAAAAGAAGTAAATATTAAAAAAATTGGTGTGAAAGAAGTCATTGGAATAGATAAAGATAAATCAGTAGTTTTTAAAGATTTAAAGTAAAGAATTGTAGCAATAACATTTATTATCCCAGTAAATAAAAAAGAATAATAAAAACCATAATTAATTTCTGGAAAACCTTTAATTAATGAAATTAGAAATAATATAATAAAAGAACTTAAAAATATTCCACTTGCAAGAATATGTTGATCGATATTTTTTAAAAATTTTTTAACTAATGTATAATATGTAGCGTGTAATATAGCCCCTAAAATTGCAAAAATAAACCATACCATAAAAAATAGTAAATTAGAAGATTATATAAATATTATTTTTATATAGCATATTAACATATTTTCCAGACTTTAAATCTTAATTAAGAAACTAATAAAATTTATATATCTTTTCATATTCCTAATAAATATGAATATTTCAGTTATTGGAGTTGGTTATGTTGGATTAGTTACAGCAGCAATGCTGGCAAAATTAAATCATAATGTTATATGTATAGATATAAACAAAGAAAAAGTTGATAAAATTAACAACAAAGAATCTCCATTATACGAACCGGGTTTAAATGAGTTATTACAAGAAGTTGTTGGAAAAAATTTAAAAGCTTCTACTGATTTAAAAGATGCTATACTAAACACAGAAATTTCTTTTATTAGTGTAGATACACCATCTAGAAAAGAAGGAGAAATATATACCTATAGCTTAAAAAAAGTTTCAGAGCAAATTGGAAATGTTTTAAAAGAAAAAAAAGATTATCATTTAATAGTTTTAAAAAGTACAGTTATTCCAGGGACTACAGAAGATATTGTAATTCCAATTGTTGAAGAAAATTCTGGAAAAAAAGTTATAAAAGATTTTGGTATTATCATGAGTCCGGAATTTTTGAGAGAGGGTTCTGCATTACAAGATTCATTAAATCCAGATAGAATTGTTATTGGTGTAAAAGATAATGATAAAAAATCTTTAGAAATTTTAAAATCAATATATAAAAATTTTAACTGCCCAATATTAGAAACAAATTTGGAAGAAGCAGAGATGATTAAATATGCAAGCAACACATTTCTAGCAACTAAACTCTCTTTTATAAATGAGATTGGAAATATATGTAAAAAATTAAGTGTAAATACAAATACAGTTGCAAAAGGAATGGGTCTAGATAAAAGAATTGGCCCTCATTTTTTAAAAGCCGGGATTGGTTTTGGCGGGTCTTGCTTTCCCAAAGACTTAAATGCTTTAATATATAAAGCAACAGAATTGGGTTTTAATCCTAGACTATTAAGAGCTACTTTAGAGGTTAATAAAGAACAACCTTTTAGAATAATTGAATTAATGGATAAACATAATACTCTAAAAAATAAAAAAGTTGGCATACTTGGATTAACATTCAAAGGAGAAACTGATGATATTCGAGAAAGTTCTGCATTAGAGGTAATTAAAGCATTACTTTTAGAGGATGTTGAATTATTCATTCATGATCCTGTTGCAATGCATAAAGTTAAAACAATATTCCCACATTTAAATTATAAAGATAAAGCACAAGAAGTTGTTGACAGTTCTGATTTAGTATTAATACTATCTGAATGGCCTGAATTTACTAAATTAGATTATAAAGATAAATTAGTCATAGATGGAAAAAATGTTTTTGGTAATGGAGATAAAAAACCAAAGAACTACGAAGGTATCTGTTGGTAAAGTTATCTTTTTTTAGCAGCTCTTCTAGATAATGCTTGCATAATATTTTTTTCCATGTTTCTAATTCTTAATTCTAGTAGAAAAACTCTTCTTAAAGAATAAATTATTGCAATTATTGCTCCTAATATAGCCCATAAAAGTATGTATAATTGTTGAACTGGTGTTACAGCCATTTTATCACCTCTTTATTTTTAAAAGATTAATAAAACTTTATTTATAAATTTATTGTTTTTAGATTTTCTATTTTTAGATAATTCTAGTTCATTATAATGATAAACATCTGGAATATTTAAAGAAATAATTTGTTTTTTTATTAAGTATAATGCAATCTGAATTTGAAGAACTTATACTAAAAAATGAAAAAGATTTGCAAAGAATAAGAAGTATATATTTTAATTTAATTAAAAATGAAATTATCACCGGTTATAATTTATATCCTAAATTATTTGATTATTCTCAAGGAAATTTATTTTTAAATTATCTTCATTCTGATTTAAAACCAGAAGACAGACATTTCCAAGAACTTTATAAAATATTAAGAAGCGAAGGATTTTTAGAAGAAATAATTGTTATAAATGATGAATTAGTTGATAGTAGAGAAATTATAGAAAGAGAAGCAGATTATATAACACAATCTAATTGGGAAAACCCACTAAATATGAGATATTTTGATTTTAAAGGGGCGAGATTTCTGTAAAAGAAGTAAAAATTTTAAAAGTAGCAATTGGAGAAACTCTTCAATACGATTTATTAATTAGAGTTGCTAATGGGAAAGAATTAAGAGAATTAATCAATTTATTTAAAGATTATACTAGTAAAAATAAGTTAGACAAACACGGAAGAAAAATAATAGAAAATAATAAATTAAAAGAAAATAAAAATGCTATTTATGAAGCATATTATATCCCTTTCTTAATTTGCACAACCAGAAATAATAAAAAACCAAGGAATTTACAGGATTTTCTTACTGTTAATCAGTTTAATATTCCCGAGTTACTTGGGGGAGTACCAATTATGTTAAGCATATTAATTAGAAAAAATACCGAAAAACTTAAAGAATTTTTAATTGAAAGAAAAATTAACCCACAAATTGATAAAAAATATTTATTAAGGGCATCTGTAGAAGAATATTTAGATGCTTAAAAATAGAAAATTATTTATACTTTGAGAATATATAATCAAAATATGACTAAAAATTTAAAAATAAAATTAAGTAGTATTTTAATAGAATTACCTCACCCAAGATTTTTAATGTCGTATCTAGATAATATATCATATGGTATAAAAAAACTAAGGGAATATTCTAAAAATAATGGAATTAATTTAGTTATAGGTTATTATGGAGAAAGATCTGCTATGGGAGATAGAGAAACCCTCCATCAAATTCTTCTTTTAGAAGAAGCAGAAAAACGACAAAAAGAAGCAGAGAAAGAAGGTATTATCTTTGGATATTATACGTTAGAGCATTTATTAGCAAGAGAAAGAGAAATTAGAGAAGGTAAATATGAACTAAATGAAAATAGTTTAATAATAGGTGTTAATCCCCTTTATAGAAAAGAGAGAGTTTTAACTCAAGCTTATCCTAATTAAAAATTTTTAAATTTTATGTAATTTATCAGTTTTAGATTTTCTATTTTTAGATAATTCTAGTTCATTATAATGATAAACATCTGGAATATTTAAAGAAATAATTTGTTTTTTTATTCTAACAATGTTTTAATTATAACAGCAAATGCCGGTCTTGTTATTAATACTCCAATAGAAACTCCTACAATAGTTACAATTGCGAATCCAGTTAATAAACCAGCACCAGCTTTAAATAAAGGCATCATAGCAGCCACAGTAGTTGCATAAGCAGCTATTATAATAAAGAACGCTTTCTTAATACGTTTTTTCCATTCTTCTTCATCCCCAATTGGCTTAGATAAAATTTCATCTACTATAACAATTTGATCATCTACTCCAGTACCAACTGCAGCTATTATTCCAGCAATAGCAGCTAAATCTAAACTTTGTTTAAACAAAGCAGCAAATCCTAATATAATAATTATTTCGCTTAATACAGTTATCATCATTGGTATTGTAATTTTTAGTTTTCTATATCTAATAAAAATAACCAAACCTACTGATAATATTACTAGTAGTGCAGTTGAAAAAGCATTTTTAACAAAAGCCTTTCCTAAAACAGGAGATATAGAATCTATCTTTACTATTTCTAGTTTAGTCGGTAAAGATCCTGTAATTAAAACTGTTTGTAATTTATTCATTTGTTTTAATGCGTTTTGTATAGCTTCTTCTTGCGTAGTTCCTACACCTGGACCAGAAATTAAAATTCTATTTACTTCTTGTCCTTTTAAACCAGAACTTATTTGTAAGCTATCTACCAATTCATTGTCTAAATACAAATCTAATGTTTCTGATAAATATAGATCAATTATATCTAAATTTCTAGTAACTTCAGCATGTTTTGCAGCTGCCTTTGGTGATAATGCGATTTCAAATTCAAATACACAGTTATATCCATTTTCTACATTACCACAATTTCTTACACCGGAACAAGTTCCATCATTTCTACAGACAAAAGTTATATCTTTTTCTCCTCCTATAAATACGATCTCATCTTTAATTCTAGCTTCAAATTTTCCTTGACCTGCAACTAATGATTCTACCTCTTCTTTGGTTGCACCTGCAATTTCAACTAAAATAAATTTATTTCCAGTTAAGTCATCTGCTCCTTTTATTTTTATATCAGACAAACCATAAACATTTAATCTGTTTTCCATAACACTAATTATATCATTTCTTTCATTATCAGTAATTTTTTCTACTGGTTTTAATAAAACTCTTGTACCCCCAACTAATTCAAGACCTTTTCTTAAGTTAGAAGTTGCTGGCTCTTTTACAGTTAAACCTAAATCTTCTTGTGTTTTTAAGAAAGTATAATCGGCTTTATTGGTTTTTATTCTTACAACATCATCGATTTTAATTGAATTTATAACATTTACATAATCTTCTAAATTTTTAATTTCTTTATTATCTATTTCTAAAATTAATTCTTGATCTGTTGGTGCAGCATCTTGAGCAGTGGATATAATGCTTGCATTATAAGCTATACTATCTTTTTCTACACTTCTTATAGCAACACCATCTACACTTAATTGTGGATTAATAGCAGCTAAGCTTAATAATAAAACTACTAAAAATAAAATTATTCTCCATCTTTTAAATAAATTTTTAATTTTCATTGTATTTTCTCTTTACATAAATTTTTAATAATGCCATATTTACAAAATAAGTCGACATTATATCTATTAATAAAGCAATTAGGATTATAGCAAAAATTTGTTTTAAAACAGAAGAATTAGTTGCAATAAATCCAACACCTACAGAAACTATTGTTGTTGCTGTCATTGTTAATCCAGTTTTCATAGAACTAAACATTCTATTAAATAAACTTTCTTCTCTTCTTTTTAAAACTCTTGTAGTCAATAAAATATCAGTATCAATACTATAACCAATAATTAGTAAAAAAGCTGCTAATCCAGCTGTCGATAATTTAAAATCTAATAAACTTATTATAGCTAGTGTTATTGTCAAATCAAATATAGGGGATAAAATAATTGCAAGTGATGGTATTAAAGTTCTAAATGCTATGAAAACAACAATTGCCATGAATAAAAACGCAAATAAAATTGCTATAATAAAATCTTTAAAAAAAGATTCTCCTAAACCAGAACTTATCTCTTCTATAGAATAATTTTTTTCTGTTAGTTCTATATTTAATTTATCGCTTAAAGCTGGTCTAATATCGGAATCTTTAATGTTGGATGCTTCTATTATAATTCCAGTTGCTTTTCCTGTTGTAAATTCAGATATTTTTCTAATAACTATATCAGATTTTGGAAATTTATTTTCTAAAAAAGATTTTAGTTCATCTATATCAATATTTTGATTTGTATTTATATTAGCTGTAATACCTCCTTGCAAAGAAACATCTCTATCTATAAAAAATCCAGTGGATTTATAATTGTAAAATAAAACTAATAAACTTAATGCTAAGATTATAAATGGTATTACTAATAATTTTTTATAATTTTTGTTGTAAAATTTTTCTAATTTTTCAGTTTGCATAGAATTAATACTTTTTAAATTATTTAAATACTTTTTTAAAACTTATTTTTTAGCTAATTTCCATAAAAGTTCAAAATATTTTTAAATTAATTTGTAAATTATCTAACTTATAATAATTAAGTAACCGAAACATTTGTATATCAGATGTACTTTTTTTATTACAGGTGTAATAAAAATGTTACAGAATAATAAATTAAAAATTTTAAGATTATTTTTTGATTATCCTACTGAAAGTTTTCAAATAAGACAAATAAGTAGGTTAAAAAAAATTGCTCCAACTTCTGTTAAAATTCACATTAACGATTTAATAAAAGTTACAATGGATAAAGAAAAAGTAAAATCATAATATTTATATACCAGTTTTAAGAGTTTTACTTTATAAAAAGAGGTAATAAATTGATAAAAAAATTTATATTTCTAATCATAATATTTTTAATTAGTTTTACTTATATTTCTGAAGCAAGTTTAGATAATTTAAAAATAACTTTAGCAACACAAGAATATGGACCCAATCAAAATTTTAATGGATTATTAAATTTAAGTTTCGATGAATTAAATGCTGATACTTTATTAAACGCTTATATAGATGATAATAAAATAACAAGCGAGACTCTGGAAAATCTTTTAACTAATGCTGATATAGATTTTGAAAAAACTAAAGTTATTTATGAAAAAACAAGTAGTGCTAAAAATACATATACACATACATTTCAAGGACAAAGTTCTTTTTTAATAGGTGTTGAATTAAGGGATAATGTAGATCCAGAAAGAAAAACTTCACTAGATTTAACAGGTAGTGCTTCTGGTAGCAGCTATCCAAGTGATATTAAGATAGACATAGGTAATGATAATACAGATGAATGGCAGTATTCTGGAAATCAAATAGCATGGACCTCTAATCTTTATCCTATTGGATTTATAGGAAATGAACCTTATGAAGGAGAAGTTATTGTAGATGATTTAAGCTTGTTTAAATGCCAGAATCTTGATTTAAACTTAAACGAGCAATTAGAAAAAATTTCTTTTAAAATTAATGTGCTTGCAAGGAGAAATCCAGCTAAACCATTAACTGAAGGAAATTTAGCTGCTTTTATTAATTTACCTAGTGGAGAATTAGCGGAATGTGATTTACCAGAACCAAATCAAAATAATCAGTTTAACTACAATGAATTATATTGTGTTGTTGAAGTAGAAAAACCAGAAGATGGCAATTATGAAATTTGTGTTGAATCTAATCAAGCTGGAGAAGAAACTTATTTCATTCCTTATGTAAATAAAAATGATATTGATTTTTATTATACTGGATTGCAACAATCTATTTACAATTATGAATTAAAAGAATTAACTAAATTTTCAGGAGATAGATTTATAGATGCTTTAAATGATTATTATGATAGCTGTGATGAAACTACTTGTTTAGTCCCAATTAAAATTTCTAGCAATAAAAAAGGTAAAATTAATTTAAATAATCTAGAAATAACAGACATTCAAGGAAGAGTAATAAGAACATTTTTTAATATTAACAGTTTAGGTGCTAAAATTAAATTAGATAATTCGATAGAAGTTCCTTTGACTGCATTTACAAATTTAAAAACTTTAAAACCTTCTAATTATGAAGATGCAAATTTTCAGTATGAAGATTATGAATTAAAAATAACAAGCTTAGATAAAGAAGATATTGTAAAATTTAATATTACATTAGTTCCAATTGCTGTTCCTAGTGCAAGTAAAAATATTATTGCTGTTGGTCAAAGTTTAAGTTTCCTTGATTATTCTTATAGTCAAAAAAATATTTCTATAGTAAAATGGAATTGGGATTTTGGAGACAATACAAATAGCAATATTAAAGATCCAACACACTCTTATAGTACAGCTGGAGAATATATAGTTAAATTAACTGTAGAAGATGCTAATAGTTTAATAAGCAATGTAGCTACTCTTAAAATAACTGTTGGTAATTTACAAGATTTATTACCAGGACTCGTAAATGAAACTCTTGAAGATATAGAACAAGCTTTAGATTATAAAGATAGTGCTAGTGTTGTTATTAAAAATATTTATACTTTACTTTACCCTAATATTTTAGAAACTTCAAAATCTGATTTAACTCAATTGTCTGCGAGATTAGATTTAGCAACTACTCAACAAGAATATGAAAGTATATTTGATAATCTAGAAAATATTACACAAAGAACTCCAAAAACAATAAATATTGGAAAAAGTACGAACTTTAATTTTTTCCTTAAGAATGTGAATGATGTTTTAGATCCGTCTGGATTTAATGTGAATGCTGATAAACAAGATATATTTAAATTCAATAAAGATAAAGTTGATATTAATGCAGAAGTAACTTCTATCAACACTTTATTATTATCAGATGAATTAAGTAATATTGTATTAGTTAAAAAACATGTCAATATAGACTCTAGTGGAAATTTAATTGTAGTAGAAGATCTGGGAAATGCAGCTGATGTAAATGAAATTAATATTCTAACTACAGGTTCTCAAACAGATACTCTAAATAATGTCATTAGATTGCCTTTAACAACGAATTATGTAGATCTAGTTTATACTGTAGAAAATGGAGATGTAGATTTGCTTTCTAATGTAAATACAATAATATATGTTGATATACAATCTACTATTGGAATAACTGATGAAATTGAATGTGGGGATAATATTTGCACTATTCCTAATGAAGATGAAGTAAACTGCCCAGAAGATTGCAAGAGAAAAAGACCTATAGGAATTTCAATTTTAATTGCTATAATATTAATGCTTGGAGTTTATTATTTTAACTTTTATCATGGACCTGGAGAATTTAGAAGCTTGAAAATTGGAAAAGAAAAACCTTTGTTTAAAAATAAAAGGGATGAATTAGTTTTGGTTAATTATATACAGCAGTCTATTAATAAAGGTTTTAGCAAAGATGCTGTTAAAAAAGTTTTGCTTAAAAAAGGCTGGGATAAAAAACAGGTTGAATTTGCTTTAAAAGAATCAATACCAAAAACTGCTAAAAAAGTAAGTTTTAAATATAAATAAAGTTAATTAAAATAAGTAAAAAAAGGTGATATATTGAAAATTATAATTAATATTGAAAAAAAACATTTATATTTCTTAATAGCTTTAGTCGTAATTGGTTCTATTACTTTTGTTCTTGCTCAAACTCCAGGAGTTTCACATCATGCAGCTGAAATTACATTAGGTGAGTTTGCTAAAGAAAGAATCCCACAAATTTTAAGAGGAGGGACTACTATAGGTGGAAATTTACAAGTTAATGGAGAATTAAGCGGGGTAAATAGTGGATTTAAAGTTGTAAGTAATTGTGCTCTTAGACATGATAATGATTTTGGTGATGTATGTAGTTGTAATGATAATACTAAATGGCCTAGTTGTGGTACTGGATGGCATACAGCTGCAGAATGGAAAGTAAATCAATGGGGCGGTTCAGCTGGATGGTGTACATTCCATAGACTTTGTATTAAAGATGGTAATTAAGTTAGTTTACTTTAAATGATATAATAAAAATGAATAAAAAAAT
>CAYHUI010000015.1:0-15303 GCA_964360175.1 Candidatus Woesearchaeota archaeon | reverse complement strand
TGAGGGCGAAGCCCGAAGCTATCTGTTGCGAAGCAACCCGTAGCCGACCCCCTAAATTTTCTGAAAGAAAAATGTTATCAATTTTATCGAACCAGCCCCGTTAAATAAATCTCCAGCCGATTGAAACTAACAACTATTAAGCGAGATAAATATTCGCTTAATAGTCAGAATAGGGATAAAAAGCGAGATTTTATAGAAGAATTAGAAAAAGTAATTAAAAAAGAAAATTAATTTTTTTAACTAATTACCAACCGCTAACGCACCAGAAAATAATTTTTATTTTAAAAATCTTTGTTATTTTTAAAATATTTTTGATTTAATTGAATGTTAAACGCCGGGACTGGGAGTCGAACCCAGATATCCGTTAGGAAACAGGTTCTCTTTTTTCAAAATCCTTCTTTCGTTAACATTTCTTTTTAAGAAAGGTTATTCAAGACCTGCGCAATACCATTATGCGATCCCGGCTTTAAAAATTAAATTACACTATTAATATTAAAGTTTTTGGTTTTTACTATATTTATAATAGAAAAATTAGAACACCCCAAATAAATGCATGATAAATTTGTCAGCAGCTTTTATGATACTATTTTTATCATTACCTTGTATAATAATGCAATCATTCTCTAATTTTATAGAAGGCTCTCCAAATCTGAAGTTTATAACAGCTACAGTTTCATTAACATCATTACATGTAACAACTGGTAATTTACTAGTTGCTGATGGTTCTGTAATAGCTGTTTGCGTTGAAATTCTATAAATGCCCATGCCTGTAATTTTACTTACTTCCAATGAGGCTATTATACTTCCTCTATCAGTCAAATCCGGTAAACTAGGAGACTGAGTTAAATAAATTAATTGCTTAAAAACTTTATCTTTAACATTATCTAAAGGTATATTTTCTACGCTTTTAGGATCAAACCTTAAAGGTACATTTACTTTTATTGTACTGTTTGCTGTATTGACGTAAATCTTTATATAACTAACATCTACACCCCCTTCATTAGTATTATAAACTTCATATGTACCACTAGGGCCTCGATAGATATAAGAATTAGATTTTTTTTGATGGGATAAGAATATAGCTAAAGCAACTACAACTGCTATAATAACTATAATTATTACGACTTTAGTATTTACCTTATTTTTCATTTGATTACCCCTAAAAATGCAAAATTTAATCTATCTACTGCCATATTAGGATTACCTTCTAGTATAATGCAATTTTTATTTGTATAAATTTTTGTTTCAGAGCTGTTTTTAAAGTAGATTACAGGATATTTATCATCGCAATTAACTAATGGTAGATTTTCACATTTATTGATAATACAAGCTTTTATTGGCTGTATGCTAAAAGCAGTTAGAACAGCTGAAATTTTATTAAAAGAAATTGCATTAATTTGCTTTAAATCTAGAGGATTATATGCAATATAAACTTTATCTTTATTAATTGCAAAAGCATTAAAATCAATATTTTCTACTTCTTTAGGCAGATATTCAAATAAAAAAGGCTGGTCGTTGATATAAGTAATCCAAAAATCACCATTTTTTACAAAATCATAGTTATTATAATTTATAGTTTGAGTTTTATCATTGTTATCGACGTAAATTAAAGCATATCCTAGAACGCTTCCAAACATTATAAAGATAATAAAAGACGTCATTAATAGCTTTTTTTTATCTTTTTGTTTATCCATAATAAAAATATTTAATTAGAGAATAAAAAACTTTCTATTGATTATTTAAATTTAAAAAGAAAGAAAAAAGAAAAAATGCTTTAAAGCATTTATTCAACAGTTATACCGCTTACTTCTAAGCTTGTTCCTGTAACTGATACTGAACTTTTTCCAGCAAGTTGAGCTGCAAAGTCTGCCCAGTTTCTCATTACAATACCTGCTCTTCTTGTATCTTCTAATTCCCATCCAGCTACAACCATTACCCAGTTATCTCCATTTGCTTTTAACTCTACAATTGCTGTATCTTCTGCAATACCAGAATCAGTTCCACAAGATGGGAAACTTACTCCGAGTACAGCTGCTGTATGTGAATTAACACATGAACCTCCGAACAAGATTGCATTCCATGCTGTTAAATCAGTTACTTCGCTTGCGGTCATTACAGAAGGTATTCCTCCTTCTCCACCTGAAACAACTTCACCACTAACTCTAATATTACCTTTTACTAGATCAGATGGTATTTCTAGATTTACTTTATCACTACCTGCCTGGCTCTTTGGATCTTTTAGAACAATACCATACTGAGATCTATGATCTTCATCTTTACCTCCAAGAGTTGTTCCTTCTAGAGTGTGGAACCACCAAACGTCACCTGCGTCTGCTGAATCTTTAGTAGCTCCTAATGAATTGAACTTTCTAGCACTTACTCCAAATTCTGCAGTTATGTTATCATTGTAATCATTCATATCTTGAGAATCAAATGGTACTAGTGTTACGTTTACTGCAGTACCAACTACACCAGATGTGTCCACATAAAATACCAATTCATCTCCACTAATACTCTTGTAATCAATATGTGCAAACCTACCATTAGTGAATATTGTTTCATTAGTTATGTTACCTGCATATTGTACTTTGTTGTTTTCATCTTCCCAGAAAACCCATATAAATTCTCCTAGTGCAGCATCTTGAGCAGTTTCTGCAGAACCTTCTGCATATAACCATATTTGGTCAGTACTTCTATCTTGAACTGTACCGTTTGTACTGTTTAAATTACTTTGATCTAATCTAAGATACTCTCCACCACTTGTAGAAATACGAATTGCTGGCTCTGAAGTTAATGTTGCACCCATACCACTATCACTAAAATCGCTATTTGAATCAACTTCCATTGTTAATGACATATATTCATCAGCTTTTGTTGATAAACTTTCCAAACATATGCTTAAAAAGTTGTTTGGTAAAGTGTAACACTCGCCTACTACAACAGGATTATCGTCATCATCGTCTTTAACAAAATCATTTTCTACACCAAAAACAATTCCACTATCTAAAAGTCCGTCGGAATTAGTGTTGTTAACAACAGTTGTAGATCCGTCAACTGTATCAATACCCTCTATGTTCCAAACCCAGTCTGGATTATCTTCATTTTCTCCAATATAAGGATCTGCATCTTTATAAGTTTCAGCTGCATCTTCTCCAATAACTAAAACAGCTGAACTATCTTCTTTTTTATCTCTGCTAAATACATCTTTTACTTTTATTTCAATACCATTAACAGTTTCAGTATTTCCAGTAGAAATAATTTCTGTAACTCCATCTACATCTACACTAACGCTTGAAGAACTTACATCATTTAGAGTGATAGTTTTTCCTTCTACAGTTACAGATTCAGATGCTCCTAAATAATATTCTGTTCCAACATTTGCAGTAAATTCTGTACCTGCATTAGTTTCAGCTGCCCAAGCAATGTCTATAATTTCTAATTTCTTACCTAAGAATGTTATTTCTAGTGGATTGTCTGAATTTACATTTGTAAAGTTAATAGCTTCGTCAAAACTATAATAGTATTTTATTGCATCTTTTTGTACTTCTAAGAAGACATCACTTTCATAGTCATCAGTAGAACTTGTTAAGCTTGTTTCTATTTTCATAGTAGAATTTACATTTAAACCAAAACCAGCGCTTATTACGACTATTTCACTTGTATCGTATTCTTTACTTCTATAAGTAACTTCACCATCAAACAAATGATCTAAGTCATTTTCTTGAAACTCAACATCAAATACTTCTACATCTCCATCTACACGAGCAGTTGTAGTACCATCACTTGCTATTGGAATTCCTAAAGGTATATCCTCTTCAACACCACCAGTTACAACTACGCCACCAGTTCCAGTAACTACACCTTGTAAACCTAAGCTAACATCGTTTGCAGCTGCAGAATCTACATCAGCAGCATCTCCAATAACTAATGCTAATTTATTAACTGCTCCACCTTCTACGAATGGATTAGGATATTCTCCTAAAGTTTGTGCAAATGCAGCACCACCTAATGTAGCTCCTATTAAAGCTCCACTTGTACCGATAGCAGCAATTCTTTTTATTGTTTTTATGAGTCTCATTACGAAACACCTCCGATATGTTTTTATTTTAATTTTTATATTTTATATCCCCACAGCTTTAAATTTAAAAACTATGTTGAAATATTGACCAATTTTTTTATTTAAAAAGATTTATATACTGAAATATATATTATATGCCTTATTTCGCAAAATATTAACCTTTTAAGGCTTCTAATGGCAAATAAAGCCTGAAACAATCCCTATTTCACGTTACCACTTTAAATTAGTTATTTTTTGTTCTAAATTATTACCCCTTTAGAGAGGTTATCTTTATTTCTTACAAAGCAAGATGCTAAATTCATGTTTAATACCTTCTATATTATCAATATAAGAGCTGCTACTTATTCCAAATTCACATTTAGTGATACTATCTATATTTAAACAGTCTTGATCATTACTTAAAACTTTGAATTCATAATTTTCTTCGATGCTATTTTCTATAATTTTGCTAATTTTATCTTCTATGATATTACAATTAATATTACTGATACAACAACTTGCAATTTCTTCTTTAATATCAGTATCTATATTTACTTTTAATAGGGCATTGATTAAATTATTTGCTTTAATACTTAAAACTTGATCTTGATTATTACTAGGTTGAGTAATAAACATAAACCTTAAAGCAAATAAGGCTATTACAACAATAAGCATTACAATTATTAATAATCCAAATATTTCAAGTTGAGCTTTTTTCATTTTAAGGATATCTTTCTATTATCAATTTTCCAACCTCATATTTATCCTCATTAGGATAATATAAAGAAACTGGAGTTGAAATTATAAATCTGGTTTCAGTAACTTTTTTAGCAAAATAAATATCCCAATAATTACAGCTAATAAAATTAAATCTCGTACATTTATTATTTATATTCTCTGGATAAGTTTTAATTATTGTAATATTTTTAAAACCAAATTTATATTTTTTACTGGTTTCAACAAAAGAACTTAATTTAATAACGTCGATGCATTTTGATTCTTTAGTTAAATGACTGCATTTTATTTCAGCCATATTCGGAATTACAGAAACTAATTCATTAAATTTAGCTGTTTCGTGTTCTTCTTTAATATTCTCTATACTTTGTAAACTAAATCTGTAAAAAAAAGTTATTCCTACCAATAATAAAATTATAAAAATAAAAATTACTAAAATTGTTTCATGAATTTCTAGTTGTGCTTTTTTTTCCATTTTAAAATACAGTTTTACAATTATTGTTTAACAACATTTCATTTTGCTGTATTAAATTTTCTTTTATATTGATTAATTCTAAACTTGGATTTTTTGTTAGATCACTAAATTGTTTTAAATTTTGTATTATTGAATTATAATTACATTCTTGTAAAGTGCTTGCTTTTTTAGCATATATATTTGAAATTATATCTAATTTAGTAACTGCTTTTTCAAAACCGCAATTATAATTTTCTAAATTCGAGGAGAATATAGCTCCATATAACATTGCGTCTTCAAAGAAAAAACTAGATCCATCTTCAAATTCTACTTCGTTATTTTCTAAATTTATTCTAACAAAATCTTTATCTAAATTTGGCTGTGTAAAAAAAATAAATTTTGAATTAGTTTTTTTAACTTGATTAACTTCGCTTAAAGAAATTACTTCAATATTAAAAATATCTGGAATCTCATTTTTAATAAATTCTACTTCTTCTTTATTACTACCATAAACTAAATAGTAAGTTGTTTTTGGGTCTGCTAAATAAATGAAATTATCAACTCTAAAAGGAAAATTCCATGATTTGACCCAAGTAGAAATTTCTTTGCCATTAAGTTTAGCTTCAGAAAAAACTATTTTATCACCCATATCTTGTATAAAATCATTATTTATTATAAAATCATCGCAACTAAATTCTATATTAAGATTAGTTAATTCTAGAGGTAAATAAATATCATCACTCTTTAATGCATTTAAAGTATCATCTATAGCAACTCCAATTTCAGCGTTTGCTTTTTTTTGTTGTAGATCAGTATATCTAACTAAAAATAAAGAAAAAAATGCTAAAATAATAGCTCCAGTAACGATAATAAAAATCCAATTAAATTGGATACCTTGTGCTTTTTTCATATTAAATTTCAACAATTAATTTATTTATTTTTATATTATAATTTACTAACTTCAACAAAAGTTCCTTTATTTTCTATAACTGCATTTAATTTGCTACCTAAAATTCTTATGCATAATGGATTTTCACCAGGTTTTAAATTTTTAATAAATTTTGAATCTGTATCTTTATCTAATACAAAAAAAACATTATCTCCTGTTTCCTGTATTAAAGTTTTTGTAGTTTCATCTGGTATTTCAGCTGAATTAAAGTTTATAGTTGAATCTCTATCCACAAAACAAATCCATTTTATAGTCGAAGGAACATTTAAATTTTTTAAACTAGATCTACTTCCGTAATCTAAATTATAAATTCTTTCTATTTCACCATCAAATTTACTTATAAAACTTTTAACCTCTACATCTTCACCTAAATTAATCGTATCTTTTATTATTCTAAAACCAAAAACAAGAATTAAAGAAGCAACAACTAAAATAAATATAAACATAAATGGTTTTTCAAATAACTGACCTCTTTTTTTCATATGAAAATAAGAATTTGCTTGCTTAAATTATTTACTATCACTTAATCTCTAGAAGCAATTTATTTTTTATCATTTTTAATTATATTTTTTAATTAATATAAATTTTCTAATTTATTTAAAATATTTACATAATTTTAAAGCAGACTAATAGCTGCTTTATTGCCAAAAAAAGTTGAAGCTTATGGCATTAAAGAAGGATTAATAGATAAAGTAAAAGTTCTAGGTTCAAATTCTTTAGAAATAAAATTTAAAAAGAATGTTTTTTAAGGATAAATTTTAACAGTAGTCATTTCATTGTCAAATACATCTCTACATCTCACATAAAAGAATTCTGATCCTAATGCAGCTTTATGTTCTTTTGTATTGTCATCTGGCATTACTATTCCTTCGCTCCATATGAAGTTTTTATCTTCTAAGTGATATCTGCAGAAACTATTCTCATCTGTGATTATACTTAAGAAAGTTGAATCTGTAAATATCTTTGAAATTCTTGGAGCATCATCATCGACATCTACTGTAAATTGAATTTCAGCAGTATCTTCATTGCCTGCAATATCCCTGCATCCTACATAATATTTATAAGTTCCAGGGAATAAAAATAATTGTTGTATATGTTGATTACTTCCTGTTTCTGTGAATACTAAGCTGTCTACTGCAAAGAAATTTGTTTTTGATGAGAAACAAGTTGAACTTCCATCTTCATTAGCGCCTTCTGCTGTTTTAACAGTTAAATTAACTTCACTAGTAAATATAGTTCCTGAAGGTCCGCTTTCTGTTATTACTAATGGAATTGTGCTGAATAAATGATAACCTTCTTTTGGCTGGCTTTCTCTGTTTACATTTCCAGCTAGATCTGAACATCTAAAGTAAAATGCATTATCTCCTTTTGTTAATCCGCTTAATTTACTTTCACAAGGGAATAATCTTCCTTCACCAGTTTGAACTCTTGAGCTGAAACAAGTAAAGTTGTTTTCCATGTCTTCATAGTTTTTATCTTGTCTTGAATATTTACATCCGCCGTTAGTTGGAACTTCTTCATCTACAAATAAAGTTACTTTTGTTTCTGTTGAACTAGCTTGTAATTTAGCATTATTGATAGGATCAAATAATTCTATTGTTGGTGTTGTAATATCAGGGCCAGCTTCTACATCAAACTTGATATAAAATTCATCTTCATTTTTATTACCGCAAGCATCTGTACATCTAACATAATAAGTAAATTGACCAGAGCCAAATATATCTATTGAATTTGGTCCTGTATCAGCATTTGATATTTCTAGTTTAACTTCATGTTCTTTTGTAAAATCAGTATTGTCAAAGTTAACCATTTCATCAAAAGTTTTAGTTCTGATTTTACTTATTCTGCATAATGCATCTTCATTAGTTTTTACTCCCAAAGTTATTGGTGTGTTAGGTCTAATTTTATTATTGTTTTTTGGATCTACTAAAGTATAACCTCTGCTTGCTCCTTGTGGATCATTAATAATTTGTAAATCTTCTTCTATTAGTAAACCTTCTCTTACTGTCCTTGTTGTATCTCCTGTACATGCACTTACACATGTTCCTATCCCGTCTTTATCTTCATCTTTAAATGTACAAGCACCTAAACTTTTACATCTATATTCAGTACATTTATCAGCTGTAAATTTAAAATCAGTTTCTGAAGTACATCTACTACAATCATTATCATTTAAAGGAGGTGTCCATGCACTGCAAGTTGCTGTGTAAGCTAGAGTTCCTGCTTTTGTTTTAAATATAAATGTAAGAATGACAAATATTATAGCGAGTATAATAGCAACAATCCAACCTACAGGTCCTAATGCTGCTAAACCCCCTAAAAGACCAAAAGTTGTTGCTCCTAATATAGTAGCTGATGAAAATAAAGAAGCTATAGCAATTGATGTTAGAACAATAAATACACTTGTTAAAAGAGACTTAGGTATAGAATCCCATGCAGAAGATTTAAAGTTATTTATAATTTCCTCAAAATTGATTTCTTTTCCACTAATACCGGCTCTTGATAAATGTAAACCTAGAATAAATTGTTCAAATATAAACCCCTTACCTTTAATAGGTTGAGTTATTGTATTATTAAGAGAAGCTAAAATAAAATCTTGAGGATAAATTCCAATACCATCATTACCTCTAGTTTCTTTATCAACATTTCCATCTTCACTTAGATCTTCATCTTTAAGATCGTCAGTTGGATCACTAGGACCTTTATAAGAAAATCCTATGTCTGAACTTTTACCAAGAATATTATAATAAGCACCACAATCTCCTTGAGCAACACAGAAATTATTCCAGTTAGATTGAAAATCCCCTGTTATAAAATCTTGAGTTCCTAATTTATACTCCCAACCCTTAGCACCTGGTAATGTTGCTGTTCCAGTTGCTAAAATTGTTCTAAATTCTAAATCACCAAAACAAAGATCGATATTATTACCGTTGATATCTTTAGCTGAAGTACCTCCAAGAGGAACACTTGGTTGACACAAATCAACATTTTCATTCCAATTACAATTTATTTCATCACTATTACAAACTTCTTTTCTAGCACATCTAGCTTCGCAACATTCTCTAAATTCAGAATCTTTTTTAATATCTTGTAAAAGTCTACAAAAACGAGCATTATTAGAACATTCACCTAAATCAGGATTGTCACAAGTTCCACCCAAAGTTTCTAAACCATTAACACCGATACATGATGCAGCTGTATTATCAACACAAGTTGCAGCTGGTCTTCCCTCTAAATCATTACCTTGAACACATATTTGTTGTCTACCTTTTTCAGCAGAAGTTTCACCTTGACAAGCTTCAATAATTTCTTCTCCATTAATACAGCTAACTCTATAATGTCTGCTGCCTACTAAATCCCTGCCTTGTCCAGTTACACCTTCATATAAACACCAGCTATCTCCATGTCTTCTACTTTTATCAGTACCCCAATTATAAGTTGCAGCATTATTACAATTTATATTAATACATTGATTAACTACATCAGGATTATTTTCACCTTGAGGTCTGCCTTCTCCACAAATACTTCCTTTTGTAAAATCACAGAAACCGCAATTTTTTCCTATATTTGCATCATCTTTATTACATCTTGGAAGAGTTCTTGGATCTTCTTCTACAAATCCAGTATATTCAGTACCATAAACATTTTCAGGATTTCCACAGCTATCAAACCAATAAACATTATCTGTATCCTTAAAGAATGCTTGCTGTTCTTCTGTCAAACAATTAGTTGTGCTTTGCTTTAAACAGCTTGTTGTTAATGCATCATTACTGCAATAAGTATTTGCATGAAATTCACCTTGGCAATTACTCCTTGTTATAAATAAAGCATCACCTTCTGTAACACAGCAACCTATTTCACTTGACTTGCAAACTTGATTTAAAGTTATTTCATCTTTAATTTCAGGTTTAAAGAAATCTTCCAAATCAGGAAAACTTTGAGCTGCTCTGTTACATTGAACTCTTGTTGTTAAAGAACATCCTGTTGGCAATATGCAACCACCAATTTCACATTGAGGAATTTCGCAGTTTGCATTACCATCAAAACTACCTCCAGAATTTAAACATACTGCCCTTTCTGTATTAGTGCTGCAAATTCCTGTATTAGTATTGAAACAACATCCTGCTTGACAAAAAGTAGTTTGTTCGCAGCTCGTTGTACTAGTTTGAAATCTTGTATCGCAATTTTCTGGTTCAGTAAAAATACAAGCTTCTCCTTGATATTGCGAATCTTGTTTTGTTTTCTCACAGCAAACTTTGCCTTGAGCATAAACATCTAATATTCCTATATTAAATTTTTTCAAGAAATCTAAAAATTTTGAGTTTTCTTTTTTATCTTTATTCTCTAAATTTAAGTTTAAATAATTATTAGAACTAACCCTAAATAAATAAGCAGTATATATGGAAGCTGTAACTACTATCAAAATTAAAAATATTGCTTTAGTTATTATATTAAATTTAATTTTTGATTTCAACCTACCCAGCTCCTAGTTGCAAATTGGAATATATAAGGATTATTTTTATAGCTTAATATATATATTTTACTGCCTAATGTTGTTTGCTTTTCTATTTTAATATTATTTTGTGTTTTTAACATATAAGCTAAATTATTAAAGTCGCCTCCAAGAGATTCAACTTTTACTATGTCATTAGCAACTTCAGTTAATCTCCCCAAAGGCATGTTAAAAGTATGTGCAAATCTTTGTTTGCTTTCTGTAATATCGCCTTTTGTAATTGTAATAGGATAATCTAAAGTGATAACAGTATTATAAGTACCTATAGCTATATTTGTAGTAAAACTATTAGCTTGAACTGTATAACCTTTATTGCTAAATAAACTTAAATCAATGCAATTTTTAATTTCAGCATTAATATAATTTTTTATTTCATTTTCTATATGTTGTGCTAAAAAAGGTTGCCTGTTAGAACAAGGTAGAAAACTATCTGTGTAACATAAATAAGTTAAACTATTTCCAAGATATGGCTGAAATAAAGCAGGATTTATATCTCCGCCTTGCTTTCCAATTAAATCTAAAGCTTTATTTCCTGTATCTTCAATACAACCTTCGATATGATCGCTTAAAGAAACAGTTTGTACTGGTATAAATCTCTTTAAATTAACATTGGTTTGAGTCAAAACTAAAACAAAACCTATTATTGCTACAAGGATAATACCAAGAATTATAAATATAGTTACCTGGCCTCTTTTATTCATAACTTTAAAGTTGTATGTTAAATATATAAAATTAACGTTTATTATTTTGATTAAATTTTTAGAAAAATTTATTCTTCACTAACTCTTGGAGCTAGAATAGTAGCTAGTTGTAATTTATCCAGGACTTTATATTCTATTTTTAATGGATAATCCTTATCAAAATAAATGCTAACCCTGTCTGTTAATCTACTAGCTTTAACTATTTTTTTTAGATACTCTATTGAATATTTAGATTTAACTTGGGTTTTGCCATCTAGAACTATTGAAGTTTCTTCAGTTTTTTCAATTTCTACATTGCCGTGACTTAAGCTGCCCTCTGCTTGTATTGTAAATTTTTTTGGCTCTGCTATAAAATTAACAGAATCAGAAATAACATCCATGTCTTCAATAGCTTCATTAAAGACTAAAGAATTCATTTCTATTTTAGCTGAAAATTTTAAATCTGGTATTTTTTGCTCTTTATCTTCTATATCTATTAAGCTTAATCTAAAAGTTCTTGTGCTTTCCCCTTTTAATTGCACTTTTAGTACATTTTTTTCTCTATCTAATTCTATCATTAATGTATCACTTGGTTTAGCTCTTCTTAATATTTGTTTTAAACTATCTAAATTTACAGAAATCTGTTCTTCTTTATCTATGTTATATTCAACAAAAGCACTGCTTAATAATTTGAATATAACCATTGCTACATTAGCAGGGTCCATTGCAATTAATTCTATCTTATCTTTATCAAATTTAAATCTAACTTCATTCACTAATTCAGAGATGGTTATAATTGGTTCCCTTAAAAATCTTGGTTCTGCTAAAATTAATTTCATTTAAACCCCTGAAACTTATTATAATTAAATAGATATTTAAATTTTTGGTTTTAAAAGATTATGATATAATGAAGCTAAATAAATTAACTATAGAAGAAGAGGAGATTATTATTGGTAAAGGAACAGAAATGCCATTTAGCGGCAAATATAATAATCACCTTAAACCAGGAATTTATATTTGCAAAAGATGTAATGCATCACTTTACAGATCAAAAGATAAATTTGATTCAGGATGTGGATGGCCTAGTTTTGATGATGAAATAAAAGGAGCAATAAAAAGAGTTATTGAGAGTGATGGTAGAACAGAAATTCAATGCAAAAAATGCAGCGCTCATTTAGGACATGTTTTTTTAGGAGAGGGATCTACTTCTAAAAATACTAGACATTGTGTAAATTCGATATCATTAAAGTTTCTAGCTGAAAAATGAAAAATAGATTAGAAAATATTGTTTTTGGAGGAGGCTGTTTTTGGTGTACTGAAGCAGTATTTTCTAGAGTTAAAGGTGTAGTAAAAGTAATTTGTGGTTATGCTGGAGGTAAAACTAAAAACCCCGATTATGATAAAGTAAGTAAAGGGAATACAGGTCATGCAGAAGTTATAATGATAAAATACAATCCTAAAATAATCTCTTTTGAGGAAATTCTTGATATCTTTTTTATAATGCATGATCCAACATCTCTTAATAGACAAGGTGGTGATATAGGCAGCCAATACAGATCAATAATCCTTTATATTTCTGAAGATCAAAAAAGAAAAGCAGAATTATTCATTAAAAGAATACAAAGTAATTTTAATAAACTTATAGTTACTGAAATTAAAAAACTAGAAAAATTTTATCCTGCAGAATCTTATCATCAAGAATACTATGAAAAAAATCCTAATCAACCTTACTGTAGATTAGTAATCTCTCCTAAAATAAAAAGATTAACAAATAAACTTCTTAAATAATAATTTAATATCTAATCGTAAAACCATCTATTACTAAAAATAATCCAGTAAGTAATAAAATTATATTTAAAATTATTAAAGGTATGGTTAAATCAAAAGCAATAATATTAAAAGTTCTTAAGAAAGGAAATGCACCTAAAACTAAAGCTATTATTCCTATTATTATACTTGGTTTTTTACTTAATAAGCCTGGATTGGCAGCATCTATAAACAAATAAATTCCTCCTATTAATAAACCAATCTGGATTAGTAAATTTGGAATTATAATAGCCAAACTTGTTACACCTAAATTATTTAATATAGGAATAGCACCAAACGCTAATAGAATTAATCCCATTACAACACTAATTTTTTTCATTAGCTCACCTTATTTTTTTATGAATTCTTGTACTTTTTTATATAAAAGCTTATCTATTTTACTTAAATCTTGAATTAATTCTAGTTTAAGTTCTAAGTTATCATCTATATATAGAACATCTGCAAAAACTCTTACATAATTGTTTTCTTTAAAATTAATTTCATTGTCAAATGTAACTTTTATTTGATTATCCCCATCATCTAATATAAAAAGATTATCTTCTTTATTTACAATGATGCCTGATATAGAAACTTTTAGATCTTCTGGTTTAATTTCACTTATCTTTTTTGCAACATATGGAATTAAATTTGGCATTTTTTTATTATTAATCATAATTTTATGAATAGCTTCTCCATCTATATCTACATTTAGTACATTCAAAAAATCTTGTTTCAGCTTCATCAGTAGCTCTTGTTTGTAAAAGCCAATAATGAGCTTTCATATTTTTACATTTAGGACATTCAATTTGGGTGATAGGTAGTATTTCAGTTACTCTATCTATAACTTCTAATTTTGACTTTTTCTCTATTTTTTCTTTTAAGATTAAATTTTTTTTATCTCTAGGTCTATAACCACAACCACAAACTACCTTAACTCTATTTTTCTCGTCTTTTATAGGGACTAAAACCGTTCCACATTTAGGGCAAAACATCATTTTTAACCACTCCTTTTTTATTTAAATAAACTTACAAAAATAATTTTAATCCAGCCTAAAAATGGGATTCTAAATGCAGCTTTTCCAATTATTTCATCATTACTAATTTTTGTTTCATCTGATCTTGGAGCTGGATTGGTAGCACCATTATCCCCTTTTGTCGTAATATATTTAGTATTATTTTCAGTATAAATTTTTACAACCCTGTGTATTATTGGAGCTCTTGAACCTTTCTTAAATACAATAACATCTCCATTTTTAATATTTTCTATATTTGCCCCTTTTAAGATTATTATATCCCCTTTATTAAAACCATTGCTAAATATCCAGTTTTTAACATCTTCTTTTTTAAAACCGTTTTCTTTATACCAATTACCATAAGATCCCCACCAATCATCAAAATTACCATTATGTTCCATCGAACTTGAAACAACTGCAACTACCGGATGGCTTGTATTTAGTATAAAACCCAAACCTGGAAATATTAAAAATTTAACTATCACAAAAGCTAAGATTATATTTATTATCCATGAAAGAGGGCTGTCTTCTTTCCAGATAAAATGCCATATTTTTTTCCATTTATTTCTAGATTTAGAAGGCATATTTTTTATTTTAAATTTTTAAATTTACTTTCTAGTTCTTGAAACTTTTTTCTTAAGTTTTCTGTAGCTTTTATTAAAGATTTTCTTGGATTCTCTTTTTTTGTTTCTACGATCATAACAGGACTGCTAACTAATGGGTGATCTATATTATAACCAGATACTTCTACTTCTTTATTATTCCAAAGTTCTTCTCTTAAGATATTACAAAAAGTATGATCCTCTCCTCTAATCTCGAATTTAATCTTGTTATTTTTTTCTTCTAAAATGTTAATTTCCATTTTTTATTTTTAAAAGAGTGATTTTTTCTCCTTTATATGTTACCTCTCTTGTAGTTATTTTAATCCCATTAATTTTAAATTATAGTAAATTATAAAAGTCTTTCTAAGACCCAAAATCCAACTTTAACTTTATAAAACTTTCTTTTGTGAAACTTCATACTTTTCTTTAATTTAAATTCAAACTCTAGGATATTTTCTACTTTAAAATTTTTATCAGCAGCTAATTTAGAAATA
>CAYHUI010000014.1:0-15338 GCA_964360175.1 Candidatus Woesearchaeota archaeon | reverse complement strand
CTTCATCACTTGGTACTTGACCGGTTCCCATTTCTTGTTCTAAAACTCGTCTTCGTGCTTCTAAAAGTGATGTTTCTGCTCGTGTTCTTTCCGCTTGTTGTCTTAAAATTTCTCTTTCTTCTCTAGACATTCCAGGAGTTATTGGAGTAGCTATATGAGTTGTAACTCTTCTACCAATCCATCTAAATAAAAAAAACACCCCAATTACTAAAATTAAAGCAGTTATTAATCCAACCAAATCAGGCGATATTTCTGGAAATCCAGGAATTTCCGAACCTAAACCAATAAATGCAATTATGGCTAATGCTGATATTATTACTATAGATTTCCATGTTCCGTAAAATGTTTTAAGGACTGTATATAAAGCCAATACAAATAAAATACCTAAAATCCATAAAAACCATGAACCAGCTACATTTCCTATTATCATTATCACTGATTCTCCTCTTTGCGCTTCCCACCATACCAATGCACCGGAAATTAATCCAGAAAGTCCAATAGTTAATAACCCAGCACCACCAGAACTAGCTCCAAATCTTCTTTGGAAAACTACTTTAGAAGCCCCCCCTATCAAAATAAGATAAAGAATAAAATCAATAAACTGGAAATTATTTTCATAAAATCCAACAATATCAAATGAACTAGTAGTATCATAAAAATGATAATACCTATGATAAGCTAATACTGTTGGTATTATTAAAAAAAACATAAAAATAGATAATAACATCAACCTCTTTTTTTCGAAGATAAGCATAAAAATAAATCAAGAAAAGGAATATTTAAATGTTTCTAATAACAGTAATTAAAAATGAACAGATCGAATTTAAAACAAATTTTAAAAAATAGATTAACTGAAAAAGAATTAAATTTATTGCCTAAATCATTTGATATAATTGGGGATATAATAATATTTTCAGAATTTCCAAAAGAATTGACTAAAAAAGAAAAATTAATTGCAAATGCTTTACTTAAATTAAATAAAAATATTAAAGTCATAACAAAAAAAACAAAACAACATTACGGTAAATATAGACTTAAAAAAGTTAAAATCATTGCAGGAGAAAAAAGAAAAACAACTTTACATAAAGAAAATAATGTCAAATTAAAATTGAACATAGAAACTTGTTATTTCTCTCCAAGATTATCCAATGAAAGATTGAGAATAGCCAAATCAATTAAAAAAAATGAAAAAGTTCTGGTTATGTTTTCTGGGATAGCGGTTTATCCATTAGTTATAAGTAAAAATTCTGATGCAAAAGAGATTTATGCTATCGAGATAAATCCGAATGCACATAAATACGCTGTTGAGAATATTATTTTAAATAAAATTAATAATATTAAATTGTTTAAAGGCGACGTAAAAAAAATAATACCAAACTTAAATAAAAAATTTGACAGGATAATAATGCCTTTGCCAAAATCAGCTTACAAATATTTAGATTTAATTAAATTTGTTGCAAAAAATAATACTGTAATCCATTTTTACGATTTTTTAAATGAAAAAGATATTCCTGATAAAACAATAGATAAAATTAAGAAAAGAATCAAGAAATTTAAAGTGTTGAATTGCGTTAGATGTGGTGAATATTCTCCTAAAGTTTATAGAATTTGTCTGGATTTTATTTTTAAAAATTAATTTCTTAAAGCCTTGTAATACTTGAATTTTAGCATTTTAAAACCGAAAATTTAAGTTCTTTACGCTTTCTATTACCTCTTTTTAGTAGTATCAAACCGAAAGCTTTATATATAAGTTATACTTTACTATTACTATGATTATTACTATTATTAGGTAATAATAAATAAAAAAAGCGGGGTGCTTGAAGATTCTTTTAACCCCCTTCAAACCCCAATTAAATACGAGGTAAATAAAAATGGAAAATAAAGGTCTTGTATCAAAAATAGAGAATATTAAAGGTCCCGTAAAAGGAAATTTTAATGATGAAGATCAAATTGTAGATCCATCAGGGGTTCCACTTTATTTTTTAAAAGAGTCTCCTCTTAAAGAAAGACTTGTTCCATGGAATACGGTTTTTTATCTTACTGAAGAAGGTAAATTAGTTCAATTACCTCATTTAAATCCTAATAAATTTCTTTTCCAAGATGGAGTTTATGAATAATTTGATGGAGAATTTCAAGGTTAAAATGAAATGCTTTAAATGTAAATACAACTGGCAATCTAGAAAAATTAATCCAAAAGAATGTCCTAGATGTAAAATTAGATTAGATTATGGGAGTATAAAATGACAAACACATTTAGAATATTTTGGAATGGTGTAAAATTTGAGTGTAAAAACAAATTATATAATAATACAAGGAGAAGATACAACTTAACTAAAAATTATTTTCATGCTCATCCTGGAATTAAAAGAGGTTTAAAAGGAGCAGGAGCTACATTAGCAACAGGATTAATTACAGCTTTAGTTACACCAAATTCTGGATTAGAACAAAAAATTTTAGAGCCTATTACAAAAACAGCAGTTGCAGTAGTTGCTAATCAATCATTAAAAAATACAATAGGTAGAGAAAATATTTTAGAAGGTTATAATACTGCTATAGATTTAACTACATATTCTTTAATTGCAGGTGCATATTTAAGAGGTATTGTAAGCGGTTTAGATAATATACTTGAAGAAATACCTCATGCAGGAAAATATTTAAGCTACCCATTCGAAGCAGCTAAACAATTTTTAAATAAAAATTTAGCTACAAAATTAATAGCAGCTTTAGTCGCAGCTCCAACTTATCTATGTAAAGAAAATTTAAAAACATTTATACGAAAAAGATTTACTTAGAGAAATTAGATAAATATATAGATAATTATAATCCTAAATCAAGTAATTCTTTTCTTTTTAATTTTACTGCAGTTGGAGTTTCACCACCATGCCAGCTCATTTTTGGCTTTATTCTCACAGGATAAATTCTTTCAGAATTATCATCTAATATAATTGCAGAACCTTTTAATCTTGGCAAATCATTAATATATTTTTGTATATCAGCTGTTAAATAAGTTTGCATCATATTATTTAAAGCATCAATATCCCTTTTAGCTGTTATTCTATGCGAAATTACAATATCACTTTGTGTTATAACATCTTGGTGTATCTCTCCAGGTTGCTGAGTTGCTAAAACTAAACTTATTCCTGGTTGTCTACCTTCTCTAAGCAATTGGGTTAAAGCATCAGTTGCAGCTGTTTTTCCTGTTCTTGGTAAACATTCATGTGCTTCATCTATCATAATCCAAACCAAAGGCATTTCTTGTTTTTCATCACCAAATTCAAAGTAACTCATACCAGATTTTATTGCAGTAACCTCTTCTACTCTTCTTATAAACATTCTTTCTCTCAATAATTTTCTTGCTATTAATCCAATAACTAAATTTTTAATGCCCCAACTTCCGCTTACATTAGTATAAGCACTGACATCTAATATTGAAACTTGGCCTCCTTTAACCATATCTTTTATTTTAGTACCTTCTTTACTAAACAACCCCCAAGATTTAGCTGCTAAAAATCTATTTTCAGCTGCTTCTTTAACTAGTATAGGGGTTCTTTCATCATCTCTTATCGCATTTATTATCTCTTCTATAGAATAATTATCTCTAAATTGATCTTCTAAATTTTCCAAAATTCTTTCAATCAAAATTCCAACAGGATCATTTAAACTTATTTCAAAAGTATTGCACCAATCTTCTGCTGATAATTCACTTGGTTTAATTGCAAATGAAAAATCTACTGGTATCTCTTTTTCTTGAGCTTTTTCATAAAATCCAAATGGAACGTAAATTTTTACATCCAATCCTTTGGGTTTTAAATTCCATTCGTCTAATAATTCTTCATCCCTTGTATTTGGATATTTCATTGTCCAGAAAATTCCCATTGTATCTAATATTACAACACTTAATTTATCTGCAATTTCTTTTGAAAGATTAGTCATCTCTTCTGCCATTATCGATAAAGTATATGATTTTCCTGAACCTCTTTTACCTGAGATTAAAACAACATGCGATCTTGCAACATCCATAAAAATCTTATTGCTTAAAGAAGTAGTCTGGCCCATTCTAACATAATGCTTTCCTAAAAAAATTAAACCTTTCTCCCCCATTAATCTTCTGTCAGCTTCATCTCTTCCAACTATTATATTGTATGGCATTTTACCTCTTTTTAATATTTAATTTATTTGTTAAATTATAAAGTTTTCGTTCTAACAATAAATTTATATACTAAAATATCCTTTAAAATTTAAGATGCTAAACCAAATAAAAACAACAATTTTACTTACTGTTTTAACTGTAATACTCTTAATAATAGGTCAATTACTTGGAGGTATATCAGGATTAACAATAGCTTTTGTAATAGCTTTATTTATTAATTTTATTAGTTATTGGTTTTCTGATAAGATAGTTTTATTTATGTACAGAGCAAAACCAGCCTCTGAAGAGGAATATCCTAAATTACATAGCATGGTAAAAGATCTTGCAAATAGATCAAATTTACCTAAACCAAGACTTTATATTATCAAGGTAAATCATGCAAATGCATTTGCTACTGGTAGAAATCCAAAACATTCAGCAGTTGCAGTTACTCAAGGTATTTTAGATTTACTAAGTGAAGATGAATTAAAAGGGGTATTAGCACATGAATTGTCCCATATTAAAAATAGAGATATTTTGATCTCAACAATTGCAGCTGTTATTGCAGGAGCTATCGCATATCTGACTTATTTTGCAAGATTCGGAGCTATGTTTGGAGGTAGAGATAGACAAGGTAGTGCTAATCTTTTCCAGATATTACTTTTAGCAATTTTAGCTCCAATAATTGCAACTTTAATAAGATTATCAATTTCAAGATCTAGAGAACTTATGGCAGATGAAAGCGGAGCAAAACTTATTAAAAATTCAAAACCTTTGGCAGATGCATTAGTTAAATTACATTCTTCTGCTTCTAGAAATCCAATAAGAATGGGAAATGAAGCAACAGCTCATATGTTTATTGTAAATCCATTTAGTGCTAGTGCATTAACAGCTTTATTTTCTACACATCCTCCTGTAAATCAAAGGGTGGGAAAATTAAGAGCAATGAGATTCTAATTCTTTAATTTATATCAACCGAAAGATTTAAATACTATCTAACCATTATTTATGTGTATGAAAATTGATAAGGAAGATCTGTTACGAATAAATAAAGGATTTTTGGGAGGTTTAAGAAGCGATTCAAGTATAGAGTATGCTATTGACCAACAAAAAAATAAAAAAATCGGACCATACAAAAAACTTGCTTATTTATGGAGAGCAATATTAGTAGATTACCCGTTTACGGATGGAAATAAAAGAACAGCAACCTTCCTTGCATTTGTTTTCGCTGAAAAAAATAAAAAACAAGCAGATAAAGATTTGCTATTACATCACATTGTTTCAATAGCTAAAAATAATATAACTGATATAAGAAAAATTGAAAGGAGATTAAAAAATGCAATTAAGTGAAAAAGAAATTAAAAAAATAATGAAAGAAAATAAAGAAGTTTTTGAAACTTTGGGAACATATGATAAAACAAGAGAACTACCATTCCAAAGAAAAAGAATAGATCTAACTCTATCCTTTAAAACTATAAATAAACTTAAAAAATTAAAAGAGAAAACAGGAAAATCTATCTCAAGAATAATTGAAGAAAAGTTTATAGAAACTTAACGAGATAACCATTCAATTTCTTCTTCATTCAAATCTAATTCTTTAATTAAATTATTATTTTTACTGTTTTTGAAAATAATTTTAAAATAAGGTAATGCATCTTTAACGGTTTTTTTAAGTGAAGTATGTGTTTTAGCCGCAATTTTTTCCGCAATAGATTTTCTTTTTAAATACTTTTGTTTTGCAATCCACAGTTTTAAAATTCTCTGAGTTCTATTGTAATTTATAAAACTTTTATTTGTATTATTTTTAGATAAAGCTACACCAGCTGTCATTAAAGCATTTTGATAAACTAAAAATCTATAATGTTGTTGTCTTTTAATTCTACCTCGAAAAACATCAGCCTTTGCTAGTGCTTCATAAGCTCTTTCTAAATCATACCCTTTATACTCATAAGGTAAATTCTCATCCAGCCATAAAAAACATTCGTCTAAATCTAAATCAGTTTCATTTAATACATTTAAAACTTTATCTAAATTTTTATCTTTAAATATCAATTTTAAAGCGTTAAAAATAGATTCTTTTTTTTCTCTAACACTTAAAATTTCCAAATCTTTTTCGCTAATTTGTTTTTTAGTTTCTGCTATACTTTGTAAATCATTTATAGCAGCTCTTAAATCACCTTTAGATAAATCAGCTAAATTTTTTAAAGCTATTTCACTAAAATTAATTTTTTCATTAATACATATTCTTTTAAGCACATTTAAAATTGTTAATATATCTAATTCATTTAATTGAACTAATTCACATCCCCTTCTTAAACTACTAAATTTAGAATTCCAAGGATCATTTGCAGTTAGTATTATTCTATGGGAACTTTCTTTAATACATCTGATAACTTCTGATAGACCTCCGTAATCTTCTCTTCCAGAAATGCCATCAACTTCGTCTATTAAAATTATCTTAGCTTTTTTGAATAAAGATGCTTGTTTTGACGAACTTCCTATAATATTCTTAATATGTTCTTTATCTCTAAAATCAGAAGCATTAAGCTCTAGAATTTCATAATCAAGTTGAGAAGCTAAAGCATATGCAATTGATGTTTTACCACAGCCAGTTCTACTATATAATAATAAAGCTTTTTTTCCAGGTTTCCAATTATCAAACCAGTATAAAACTTTCTTAATAACTTCTTGTTGTCCAACTACCTCTTTTAAATTCGTTGGATTATATTTTTCAACCCATTGCATGTTATATTTAAATATGAAAAAATATAAAAATCTAACCTTATCTTTATTGTTCAATGACAAACTTAAAAGAAGTGATAGATTTAAAGTTATGGGAAGAAATACAAAATAATTTTGTTAGTATAATCCCTTGCGAAATTACTACTTTAAATCTTTATGGAGAAGAAATAATTAGTTCAAATAAAAATTATAAATTTATCAATCTAATAAGAGAAAGTGAACTTGGAGAATTGAGATATAAAGAAAAACTACAAGAACAACTCGGTAATATTAAAGATGAAGATATCATCTTTTACCACTTTCCTAATAATATGTTAAATATTTTAGTACCAATAATAATAGAAGGAGTTTTTTTTGGAGCTATCAAATGTGGGCCTATTGTTAAAAGACCAGTAAACATCCAAAATTTTTCTAGATTTGCAAGAGAAATTGACGTTGATAATAATGAATTAACAAATGCATTTAATGAAATTAAACAACTTAATGAAGAAGAAATTAAAAATATTGCAATGTTATTATTAACCTTATCTAAAATAATGCCTAAAATAACATTAGAAAAGCAAAGAGATACAAGAACTATCTCTGAATTAACAATATTAACTAAAATTAATAATATGATAAATGAAACTTTAGATTTAAATAAAATTTTAAAATATATAACAAAATTCATGGTGAATTCTATCAAAGGGGGAAAAAATTGTAGTATTTTTATGCTTGATGAAAATAATAATTTAGAAATTAAATCTACTACTGGTTTAATAAAAAATTTTAATGAAGAAGAACTATTAATACAAAAAACAATTACAGAACAAGCCGTTGAAAGTAAATCTACTATCATCATAAAAGATGCAAGTAAAAAATTTGATAAAAATAATCTTAGGTTTAACTCTATTATGGCTATTCCGTTAAAGATTAGGGAAAATGTAATCGGTTCTATCAATTTAAGCGGCCATGTATATAATATATCTGAGAATGATTTAAATTTTCTTAATGTAATCGCAACTCAAACTGTTATTGCAATAGAAAATTCTAAATTGTATGAAGAGACTAAGAAAAAAGCCATTACAGATCATTTAACTAGATTATATAACAAGGCATACTTCATGGAAACTTTTAGGAGGGAATTAATAAGAACAGAAAAATCAAAAACACCAATATCTTTCATGATTTTGGATATAGATGATTTTAAACATTATAACGACACTAACGGACATATCCCCGGAGATTTACTTTTAAAAGAATTTGCAAATATACTCCTTCAAAATGTTCGTAAAACAGATATTGTAGGAAGATATGGTGGAGAAGAATTTATGATTTTATTAGTAGAAACAATAAATAAAGATGCATTAGTCACTGCAAATAGAATTAAAGAATCTGTGGAAAATTACGATTTTAAATATAAAGAAAAACAACCACAAGGTAAAGTAACTGTAAGTATAGGGTTAGTAACTTGTATTCAATCTACACTTGATGAAAATCAAATAATAAACAAATCAGATAAATTATTGTATGAAGCTAAAAGAACTGGAAAAAATAAAATCTTTAGTAATGTAATAATTAATGATAAAGATTATGATGTATAAATTTTTATTTTGTATTGATAAAAGAAGCCAATAAAGATTCTAATTGTAAAAATTCATCACTACCTTCAACCATTCTAAATTCAACCTCACCACATTTCTCAACTAATCTAACTTTTTCTTCGTCTTTAATATTCAAATTCCAAATTTCTTTTTGAATTTGTTTAATTATATCCAATCCACTTAATCCATGTTTAAGCATGACATCTAATAATTTATCTCGAGATCTAATAAAATCTTTTTTAATAGCCATTTCAAGAACTTCTTTAATTTCTTTTGGCTGGGCTGCACTTACAATTTCATAGATTAGATCCTCATTTATATTTTTACTAACAGCAGCACAGCTCTGTAATAAATTTATAACTCTTCTTACATCACCTTCAGAAATTTCATATAAAGCTTTAATTACACCTTTGTCTACTTTTAAATTTTCTTGATTTGATATCTCTTTAATTATTTTTTCCATCTCTTTTTCTTCTAAAGGTTTAAATCTAAAAACAGTACATCTTGATTGTATTGGATCTATCATCTTGCTAGAAAAATTACAACTTAATATAAATCTAGAAGTTCTTGTAAATGTTTCCATTGTTCTTCTTAAGGCATTTTGTGCTTCTTTAGTTAACGAATCACATTCATCTAAAAAAATTATTTTTGGTAAATCTGTTCCAATAGCTTTAGTTCTTGCAAAATCTTTTACTTCATTCCTTATAACATCTATCCCCCTACTATCTGAACTATTTAATTCTAAAAAATTTTCTCTCCAAGTCTCTCCAAATAATTTTTTTGCTATTAAAATAGCCAAACTACTTTTTCCAGTACCAGAAGGACCAGCAAATAAAAGATGTTGAATATTTTTCTGAGTAACCATAGCTTTAACTCTTTCTAAAATTTTTTCCTGACCTTTAAATTCAGAAAATTCTTTAGGCCTATATTGTTCTGTCCAAATTTCAGACATAAAATTTACCCCCTGATAAAGCTTTAGATATAATATTATTTATAAGGTTTACTAATCAAAATAATAAGATATTTAAATTTGAGCTGTTAATCTAGTTATATGTATAATCCACATGAAGTAGAAGAAAAAATATTGGAATTTTGGAATAAAAATAAAACATTTCAAAAATTAGTTAATAAAAATAAAGATAAAAAACCATTTTCCTTTATAGACGGTCCTATAACTGCTAATAATCCAATGGGAGTTCATCATGCATGGGGTCGTACTTATAAAGATTTATACCAAAGATTCAAAGCAATGCAGGGTTTTGATCAAAGATTTCAAAATGGATTTGACTGCCAAGGGTTGTGGATAGAAGTGGAAGTAGAAAAAGACAAACACTTCAATTCTAAAAAAGATATAGAGAAATTTGGTTTGGAAAATTTCTCAATAGCTTGTAAACAAAGAGTAGACCAATTTTCTAAAGTACAAGAACAACAATCAATTAGACTTGGACAATGGATGGACTGGGAAAACTCTTATTATACTTTAAGCGATACTAATATAGAATATATCTGGTATTTTTTAAAAAAATGCAGAGATAATAATTGGTTGTATAAAGGAACTAATGTAATGCCTTGGTGCGTTAGATGCGGAACTTCTTTATCTCAGCATGAATTAGCAGATACTTATAGAGATATAGTGCATACAGCTGTTTATTTTAAAGCTCCTATAAAAGGAAAAACAAGAGAATATTTATTAATCTGGTCAACAACACCATGGACTTTTACGTCTAATGTTGCAGCTGCTGTTAATCCAGACTTAGATTATGTTAAAGTTAAAGTAAAAGATGAAATTTATTATTTATCTAAAAAGACTTTAAAAGTTATTGAAGAGGAATATAAGGTTTTATCTACTTTCAAAGGTAAAGAATTAGTCGGTTTAGAATATTTCGGACCTTTTGATTATTTAACTGCACAAAAAGATATTGTACATAAAGTTATTGATTGGAAAGAAGTTGGAGAAGAGGAAGGTACTGGTATCGTACACATTGCTCCTGGTTGCGGTGAATCTGATTTTAAAAGAGGCAAGGAATTAGGTTTAGCAGAAATTTCTCCTTTAGATGAAAATGGACATTTTATAGACGGTTTTGATTGGTTAACTGGAAAACATGTTAGAGAAGTGCCTGATTTAATTATAAAAGATTTAGAAAAAAGAAATTTATTGTATAAATTTGAAAATCATCATCATCGTTATCCTGCATGTTGGCGTTGCGGGGAAGAGCTGGTATGGAGGTTGGTTAGCGAATGGTTTATTGCTTGTGATGAAATAAGGCCAAGAATGAAAAAAGAAGCTGCAAAAGTTGAGTGGTATCCTAAACATGTAGGTAAACTAATGCAAAATTGGCTCGACAATATGGGAGACTGGGTTATTTCCAGAAAGAGATACTGGGGTTTGCCTTTGCCTATATGGGAATGCGAATGCGATTATAGATATTTTATCTCTTCTAGAAAAGAACTTGAAAAAAAAGCAATAGCTGGTTTAGAACAGTTAAAGGAATTACATAGGCCTTGGATAGACAATGTAATCTTAAAATGTCCTAACTGCGGTAAAAAAATGTATAGAGTTAAAGATGTTGGGGATTGTTGGCTGGATGCAGGAATAATCCCTTTTTCTACTTTAAAATATTTAACAGACAAAGCTTACTGGAAAAAATGGTTTCCAGCAGAAGTTGTAATAGAAATGAGAGAACAGGTTAGGCTTTGGTTTTATAGTTTATTGTTTATGTCAGTTACTTTGGAAGGTAAAGCTTCTTATAAATCAGTATTGGCTTATGAGAAATTAAATGATGAAATGGGAAGACCAATGCATAAAAGCTTGGGTAATGCAATTTGGTTTGATGAAGCTGTTGAAAAAATGGGGGCAGATGTTATGAGATGGACTTACTGCAATCATAATCCTCAATTTAATCTAAATTTTGGTTATAAACATTCTCAAGATTCAAAAAAAGTTTTAGATTTGGTGGTTAATATTAGCAATTATGTAAATGAAGTTGTTAAATTAAACGATTATAAATTCAAAAAACCATCTAATCTTAATGTAGAAGATAAATGGTTGTTATCAAGACTTAATAATTTATTTAACAATATTACAGAAAATTTAGAAACTTTAAAACCCCATATCGCAACTAAATTAATAGAAGATTTCTTTACAGAAGATTTATCTAGAACATACATCCAATTTGTTAGAGAGAGAATACAAATTAAAAAAGGAGAAAATCAAGAAGCAGCACTTTATACATTATATAGTGCCTTAATCAATTTACTTAAATTACTAGCTCCAATCACCCCTTTCTTAGCTGAATATCTATATATGCATAGTCCTAAAAATGAAAATTCAGAATCAATACATTTATGCGATTGGCCTATAGCAGATAAAAAATTAATAGATGATCAATTAGAAGAAAATGTAGAAGTTGCAAAAAAAATAATACAAGAAATTTTAGCTATAAGAGAAAAAAACCAAATTGGGGTAAGATGGCCGTTAAGTAAAGCTGTAATAGAAACTGAAAATCCCGACGCAGTTAAACAGCTTGAAAGTATAATAAAAATTCAAACTAATTTAAAATCATTAGACGTTAAAAGAAATAAAAAAGGACTGAGTATTAAATTAGATACAACTCTAACACCTGAACTGGAAGCAGAAGGATACTCCCGGGAATTAATAAGAAGAATTCAAAACTTAAGAAAGAAGGGAAATTTAACAAAAAATGATAAAATTAATTTGATAATAGACATCAATTATAATTTAACTAAGTTTAAGCAATATATAAAAGAAAAAGTCGGAGCACAAAATTTAGATTTTACAGCTTTTAAAGGTAATTACAAATATAAATCTAGTGAGAAAATAAAAGACAAAGTTTTTGAAATTGCTTTTAGCAAAATTTAAAATGAAAGGAGTTATATTAGCCGGGGGTTTGGGAACAAGATTACTGCCATTGACAAAAATAACAACTAAACATTTATTACCTGTGTATGATAAACCAATGATTTATTATCCTTTAGAGACTTTGGCTAAAGCAGGTATTAAAGAGATTATAATAGTAACAGGACCGGAAAATCCAGGAGATTTTATAAAATTATTAGGTAATGGAGAAGAATTTAATGTAAATTTAACATATAGATTGCAAAAAAATGCATTGGGTATTGCTCATGCCTTATCTTTAGTAGAAGATTTTGCTGATGGAAATAACATAGCTGTAATTTTAGGCGATAATATATTTGAAGATAATTTCAAAGAATATATTAATAAATTTAAAGATGGTGCTCATCTATTCTTAAAAGAAGTTCCTGATCCTCAAAGATTTGGGGTTGCTGAATTTAATAAAGATGAAGTAATTTCAATAGAAGAAAAGCCCATAAATCCAAAAACAAAACATGCAGTTACAGGATTTTATTTATATGATAATAAAGTTTTCGATATCATTAAAACTTTAAAGCCGTCTGCAAGAAACGAGTTAGAAATTACAGATGTTAATAATAAATATATTGAAAAACAAGAAATGAAATGCAGTATTTTAAAAGGTTATTGGACAGATGCAGGAACTTTTGAAAGTTTGCACAGAGCATCAAACTTAATAAAAAATTCTCGAAATATAAAATGAAAATCTTAGTAACTGGAGGAGCAGGATTTATAGGAAGTAATTTTATTTTGTATTGGTTAAAGAAATACCCTAAAGATCAAATAATAAATTTTGATAAATTAACTTATGCAGGAAATTTAGAAAATTTAAAATCTGTTGAATCTAATAAAAACTATAAATTTGTAAAAGGGGATATATGTAATGTAAAAGATGTGGAAAAAGTAATGAAAGAGGTTGATGTTGTTGTGCACATGGCTGCAGAAAGTCATGTTGACAGATCAATATTAGAACCGGCAACTTTTATAAAAACTAATTTTGTTGGAACTTATGTTTTATTAGAACAAGCATTAAAAAATAAAGTTAAACGATTTCATCATATTAGTACTGATGAAGTGTTTGGTGCATTATCTTTAGATGATAAAAATAAATTCAATGAAAATTCTCCTTATAATCCTAGAAATCCGTATTCTGCAAGTAAAGCTGCTGCAGATCATTTAGTAAGATCTTATTTTAAGACTTATAATCTACCTATAACAATAAGCAATTGTTCTAATAATTTTGGGCAGTATCAATTTCCAGAAAAATTAATATCACTAGCTATAACTAATATTTTAGAAGGTAAGAAAATTCCTGTTTATGGGGATGGTTTGTATGTTAGAGATTGGTTGTATGTAATAGACCATTGCAGAGCTATTGACCTAATTTTAAAAAAAGGGAAAATTGGAGAAACTTATTGCATTGGTGGTTTAACAGAAGATATAAATAATTTACAAATTATAAAAAAAATTTTGAAAATTTTAAACAAAGATGAAAGTTACATTGAATTTGTTAAGGATAGATTAGGACATGATAGAAAATATTCTATAAATTGGAGTAAAATAAATAAAAAATTAAATTGGAGACCAGAACACAATTTTGATATATATCTTAAAAAAACAGTTGAATGGTATAAAAATAATCAAGAATGGTGGAAAAGAGTAAAAACAAAAGAATATTTAGAATATTATAAAAAACAATATGGTTGATTTTAAATTTTTGAAAACGAAAGATTTATAAGGTTATAACTGTTATAACTTGTATGGAAACTTTAAGTAAAATTAGAGAACTTGGAAATAGCGCTGCAGTAATTATCCCTAAAGAAAAGATGAAGCAAGCTAATCTTGAAGTAGGTGATAAAGTAAGGGTTGTAATTCTCCCTCAAAAAACTTTGGGGCAAATTTTAAGAGAGGGTAAACCATTTAAAAAATCTGCTGATGAATTAAAACAGTTAGTTAAACGAGAGTTGAAGTGGGAATAATGGAAGGGGTATTTTTTGATACATATGCTTTAATTGCTGTTAAAAATAGAAAAAAAAGTTATGATAAATTTGTTGATGTAGTTGGTGTGACAACTGTTTTTAATTTGTGTGAATATGCTTGGCTTTTGAGAAGAGAGTTAGACAAAAAAATAGTATTTTTAGAAATTATAAAAGTAGATCCATTATTAGTTGATGTAGATGTTGAAATTGTAGCTAATGCTGTTGAAATAAGACTTAAAAATAAAAACATGAGCATGCCAGATGCTATTGGTTATGCAACATCTTTGTTCTTAAAAATTCCTTTTGTCACAGGCGATGATGATTTTAAAGGCTTGCCAAATGTGGTTTTTGTTAAAGAGTAAGTTGTAATATGGAGTTTGTTAAAGAGTATAAAGTAATCTTTCTATTTTAACAATTCTATAGTAGTTAAAGCTTTATAATTAGCTTTAAATACTTTTCGATTCTTTTATAAAGGGTTTATAAATAAAAACAATAAATTTATAAGAGTCCTGGGGGGTTAAAATGGTTAGATATGAAATTAAAATACAAAATATAGTCGCTTCTACATCTTTAGAACACGATATACCTTTAATTAAATTAGCTGAAACTTTACCGAATACAGAATATAATCCAGAACAATTTCCTGGTTTAGTAATGAGAATAAAAGAACCTAAAACTTCTGCTTTGATATTTAGTTCCGGAAAAGTTGTATGTACTGGCGCAAAATCTATGAAAAAAGTTAAGGAATCTATAAAAATGATAATAAAGAATCTAGAAAAGATTAAAATAAAAATTAAGATAAGGCCGGTAATAAAAGTTCAAAACATGGTTGCATCTGGAAGTATAGGAATGGATCTTAATTTAAATGTTTTGGCTATGAAATTAGAAAATACAGAATATGAACCAGAGCAATTTCCAGGATTAGTTTATAAATTAGAAGGAACAAGAGCAACATTTTTATTGTTTAGCAATGGAAAAATTGTTTGTACAGGAACTAGAAGCGAAACAAAATT
>CAYHUI010000013.1:0-15722 GCA_964360175.1 Candidatus Woesearchaeota archaeon | reverse complement strand
ATATAACTAATTAGATTATTTTTAGCAGCTTCTCTTAAAGCTAATTCACTCTCACTAGAACAAGGTATTATCATATAATCTTTAAATTTCTCTTTTATTTTTTTTAAATTTTCATCTGAATTTTTTATATCGATTTTATTTGCAACTATTATTATAGGTTTAGAAATTTTTCTTAACTCTGTCGAAAATAATTTTAGATTTTCTTTACTAATCTCGGTTAAATTTAATTTTTTCATAACGTGTTCTACTATATTTTCTGTTATTTTCAAACCAGAGAATTTTTTTGCAATTTCTTTTTTAAGTTCTTTATTTTCATGTTTAACTTGTTTTGTGAATTTTTCCCAATTTTTTTCTAGTATACCTAAAAACCAAAGATCAATCTCTTCTGTTAAAAATTCTATATCATTGGATGGATCGTAACTACCTTTAACGACGATTTCACCATCCTCGTTAGTCAAACCACTTATATCAACTATATTTATCAAAACATCTGCTTGCGTTAAATCATTTAAAAATTGATTACCTAATCCTTTGCCTAGATGCGCTCCTTCAATAAGTCCAGCAACATCAATTAGTTCTACAGGAATAAATCTATTTCCATTAATACAAAAACCTTCTTTTGGATTGCATTTTACATCAAATTCTGATTCTATACATTTTATCCTAACATATCCAATTCCATGATTTGGTTTTATAGTAACAAAAGGTCGATTGGCTATTTCAACTTCAACTAAGGTAGAAGCTTTGAAGAATGTACTTTTTCCAGTGTTTGTTCTGCCAACAATTCCGATTAACATGATTCATCTTATTGAATTATATATAAATAATTTTCTATAGAAAGTTTTAAATATAAATTAAAGAAAATTTTAACTAAGGGCCCGTAGCTCAGCCTGGTTAGAGCGCTGAAGTTTTAAGCTGCGTAAGTCTTATATGAGCTTTACTGCAATAATCAAAAAAGCAGTGAAGTACTAAGTTAGCCAGAAAAGTTATAAGCTTTGGCTAAAAGTCGCCAGTTCAAATCTGGTCGGGCCCACTAGCTCCTGTAGTGTAGTGGTCAAATCAAACTTATTAATTAAGTTGAGACAATTCACTTCGGCTTTTCGAGCCGAAAACCCGGGTTCGAATCCCGGCAGGAGCATTATTATAATATGATAAATAAAAAAGATAAAACTGAAATTGTTTTAGAAAAAATTGAAAATCAATCTAATCATATATTTTTACCAATAGTTGGAAGGAAAAAAGGTCGCTTGCTTGAAAAACTTATAAAAAAATTACAACCAAAATTAGTTCTTGAAATAGGTATGCTTGTTGCTTTTTCCACGATTTTAATGGCTAGAAATTTAAAGCAAGGTAAAATTATTACTATAGAAATTAATCAAGAAGCAGCAGAAATTGCTAGAAAAAATTTAAATGAAGCTGGAATAAAAAATGTTAAAGTTATTTTAGGAAATGCTTTAAAAATAATACCTAAACTAAAATCTAAATTTGATTTTGTTTTTATTGATGCTGTAAAGGAAGATTATTTAAATTACTTAAAATTAATTGAATCAAAATTAAATAAAAATGCAATAATAGTTGCAGATAATGCAAAAATATTTGCTTCAGAAATGAAAGATTATTTAGATTATGTAAGAACATCTAAAAATTACAAAAGTAAATTTTATGATTTTGATGAAGATGGAATGGAAGTAAGTATAAAAATTTAAGAAATTACATCCTCTAATTCAAGTACAATGCCTCCAAGATTTTTAGCTATTATACTATAAAGTTCTTTTATCATAACTTCAAGCATTGCTTCTTTTAATGGTCCAGTACAATAATCTATTATTTGATCAATATCAGCTACTGGTGTTTCAGCAAATTGTTGTTTAGGTATATTACAAATCATTTTTTTACCTTCAAATGTTTCTTTTAGATCAGCAGAAGCGCTATCGCTAATCTTTGTAATTTCAACTAATATTAAACAATTATCTTGTCTAGACCCTTTAATTTCATATAAAAATGTGTTCTCATCTTTAAAAGAAGTTAGTTTTGCCAATTTACAATTTTCAGCTGCTGTTTTAAAGCAAGCTTCATCAGCACCGCAATCTTTTACATTGCTAAAAAAGAAGATTCCTAATGCTATTATTAGAGCTATAACAATAACTAAAATCAAATTAGTTATAACTTTATTTTTATTTGTAGAACTTCTTTGCTCTAATACAACCCTCTTTTTTGATGTTGGCATTAATTTTTAACATATTTTATTATTTATATGTTTTTCTAATTTATTCTTATTCAGCAAAGTTTATAAATTAGTTATATCTATAAAGTGATAAAACTTTTAATTTTTAAAAATGGAAATTGATACAATAAAAGAAAAGCTTGGTTATAATCCTACTGAACCTATATATCGTCCAGAAAAAAAATTTCAGATTATAGGATCTGATCCTAAATTTTTAGAGGCTTTAGAAGATGCAATAACAGCTGCACCTACTCCTACTAATGTTTTAATCCAAGGAGAAACTGGTACAGGAAAAGAACTTTTTGCTAGAACAATTCATTTTCTTAGTGAATATCCTGATGGTAAATTTATACCAATTAATTGTGCCGGTATACCTATCGAACTTCTTGAATCTGAATTATTTGGTAGTGTAAAAGGAGCTTACACAGGTGCTTATACTGATAGAAAGGGTTATATTGAATCAGCAAATGAAGGAACCTTATTCTTAGATGAAATAGGAGATATGCCTATCAATTTACAATCAAAACTATTACGTACTCTAGATGAAAGAAAAATAACAAGACTCGGGGATACTAAAGAAATACCTGTAAATTTTAGATTAATATGTGCAACAAATAAAAATTTGGAAGAAAATGTTAGAAAGAAAGAATTTAGAAGTGACCTTTATTATAGATTAAATACAATTCCAATATATATCCCTCCATTAAGAGAAAGAATAGAAGACATTAGTTTATTAGTATATTATTTTATAGATAAATTTTCTAAAAATTTTAATAAACAAATAAAAATATCTCCTGATGAAATGAAACTTTTGTTAGTATATAATTGGCCTGGAAATGTTAGAGAAGTTAAAAATTTTATAGAATCAAGTTTTGTTATTGGTAAAATTAAAATAGGAGAAATAGAAAAAAAAGTTTTAGATGAAATACAACCACTAAGACAAGCTAAAGAAAATTTTGAAAAAGAATATTTTCTTAAACTTTTAACCTTTACTCGTGGAAATCAGGTACATGCAGCAAGAATAGCTGGAATGGCACGTCAAAATCTTCATAAAAAATTAGGGAAATATGGTATAAAACCGAAAGATTTTAAAAAATAAAAAAAATTATAAATCTCTTCTTGTAATTATATTTAATCTAACTTCACCAGGATTAACTTTAGATTCCATTGCAACCAAGTTTTTAACTTTAGCTAATTCAGCAGTTCTGGCTAATTCTCTGTCAATTATTCCGTCAAAAACAACTGCATAAACATTAGAGTTTAAGCTTTGTATGGTTGCATTTAATT
Organism: Candidatus Woesearchaeota archaeon; assembly: GCA_964360175.1. Lineage (GTDB taxonomy): Archaea > Nanobdellota > Nanobdellia > SCGC-AAA011-G17 > CAYHUI01 > CAYHUI01. The sequence continues at coordinate 12,211 of CAYHUI010000013.1, read as the reverse complement.
CACTAGTGGGAACTTTTCCTAGAATATTTGTATCTTGATCTAGAATATAAGCTCCTCTTGTGCCTACTAAATCATCCAACATATTTTTAAATAGAGATGCGTCTCTTTCTGAAATTATTAGTTTTGGTTTTTCAGGTCTTCTTTCTTTTCTAAGTTCATAGTTATTACGTTCACTACCATTTTTAATCTCCATTTTTATTTGTTCTATTGCAACCTTGCTTCTTAGTGCTTTATAAATTTCTTTTTTTGTAATTTCTTCAACTTCTTTCCCATCAGGCGCTTTAATCACATAATCGATGTCTGCTGTTAAAACTAATTCTCTTATTATTAAATCTCCGCCTCTATCGCCGTCAACAAAAGCAGTTAGCACTTTTTTCTTGCTTAATTCTTTAATAGTCTCTGGTACAGAAGTTCCATTTAAAGCAATACAATTTTTAATACCATGCTTAAGCAAATTTAAAACATCTGCTCTTCCTTCTACAACTATAACCTCTTCAGAATCGTCAATTGCAGGTCCTGCTGGTAGTCTATCTTTGCCGTATTCTACAATCTCCATCATCCTAACAGAATAAGCTACCTCATCTGTAATCTCTTGACTATCTGGCAATACATTATCTGTTAATGCTTTTAAAAGTTCTTTAGCTCTTTCAATAACATAATTTCTCTTAGAAACTCTAACATCTTCTATGCCATCTACTCTAACTTTAGCATCACAAGGGCCTATTCTCTCAATAGTTTCTAAAGCAGCTCCAATAATAGCGGTTTCTGCTTTATCTAAGCTGCTAGGTATTATAATATTCCCAGTGCTTTTACCACTTCTAGTATCAAGTTTAACTTCAATTCTACCTATTTTACCGTTTCTTTGGAGCTCTCTAAGTTCTAGCTCATTCCCAAGTAAACCTTCTGTTTGACCAAATATAGCTCCAATTACATCTGGTCTGTCTACCACACCCTCTACATCTATCTGAGTATGAACTATATATTTTGCTGAAACAGGACTTATTTTTCCCATTTTTTCCCCCTCCGTTAAATTTTATTTCAATCATTGTAATTAACCATATAAATTTTATAGAACGAGATACTTCTTAAATTTTAAATAAGGTATTTTTAGCCTTATTTACTAAATCTAATCCCTTTTAAACCTTAAAATAAGGTTATAAGGGTGATTTTCAATTGATTTAGTGAAAATTATTTATTATATCTCGTTTTTTTAATTATACAGTCAATATTATTTTTTAATATTATAGCCCGCAACACTAACTCCCAAGATCATAGCTTGGCTTTGCCGTACTCCATTGAGTATTCTCATGGCGGGCCCTTTTATATGCAAAGTTCTTGAAATATAAAAACTTTACGTTTATTCAAAATATCAGCTTGTTTATAAATCTTTCGGTTTATACTACTAATTAGTAATTAATTAATAGAAATATTTATATATAAGTTATAATCTTAAATTATTGATTAAAATGAAATTTAGAAAAAATTTAGGTTTGATAGGATCTGGTTTGTTTCTTTTGTATGCGTTAACTTGTATTCCTAATTCAATTGATTTAAATAAAAAATTAGCTCCTTTAAAAGAAAAATTTATAGAACATGCTTTAACGAAGGATTTCAAGGTTATACCTAAAAGAGGCTATAATTCAATTAGTTACGGGGGTAAATTAGAAGAAATTATTATAAAAAGAAATAGAATTCTGAATAGAGATTATGGATTTACATTACCATGGTTGGTTTCTGGAGATTATAGTACAGGTCCTTTTACACCATCAGTAAATCCAATATCAAAATTACCAGTTCTTTGCTATAATCCCTTCCATACAATAGAATAATTATTCAAACTTCTGCAGATTTAAATAAGCTTTTACCTCATTAAAAATATTATAAGTTTCTTCTTTTATTTCTTCTTCATATCTTTCATATCTCTCTTTATATATAAATTTATCATACAATCCCCTAACAAACTTTTTAACAGGACCTTCCCATTTTTCTTGATAGTCTTGTCTTAAGTAAGATGTAAACTTTATTATTAAACCACCGCTTGATAATTTTGCTTTTTTATCCCCTTTTTTAACTTCAACTATTCTGTGATCATTTATTTTAATATCAGTTTCTATTACAAATTTAGTATAATCATCAATTTTTCTTTCAACTTCCCACTTAAGTTTGATATCTTTTGCATCAGTCTTTAATACATCAAAATATTCTTTCTCATAGAAATCAAATTTATGAAGATTAAACCAACCCTTCATAAGCTTATACAATTCTTTTAGATCAAACACCCCTTCATGGGATAATTTAAGATCTCTAACAACGTAATTAATTTCAGCCATATCTTTAAATTAGAAATATAGTTTATATATTTTTGGTTTTTACTGATATAAATCCAAAATACCTTTAGCTAAATCATGCAATTCTATAATCTCATTGTAAAGTTTAAGTTCATAATTTTGTTCTATTTTTCTTTTCATTATATAATTATTATATATAAAAAACAAAACATTGCCCAAAGGTTTAGCCTGCCATTTATTTCTATAATCTAAAATTCTTTGTGCTTTAAATGTTATTTCTAAATGTCCTTTTTCTAGTGTTTTATTTTCAACATTTACTTTATTTATATCCAAACCGAATATCTTTGTAGTAATCATAAACTTTACATAATCATCAATTTCTCTTTCCGAATTAAATATTATAATAAATTCTTTACCTAGAATTTTATCTTTAGTTGTATTCTCTTTTTCTTGAAATATATATTCATGATTTTCAAGCCAGTTACGTAGCTCAGAATATATTTTATGTAAATCAAAAATTCCATCTACCATTATTTTAATACCAGTACTTGGAGTTACAAAATCAGATTTTCCTATCATATCAAAATTAAAGAAATTTTCTTAATTAAAAACTTTTGGTTTTTACTTACAAGCTTCACAAATTAACTTACCTTCTACTTTAAATAAAGGACCATAAGAACTACAATTTTCACATTCACCTTCTTTATAGCTTCTTATCATACTTAATTTTTCTTTTGGTTCTCTCAACTCTAATTTTTCAACCCACAAATCAAACAACTCTGGTTCTATTCTTAGAATATCTTTTTCTGTTAACAAACCAATCAATTTATCATCGCTTACAATAGGTAATCTTCTTACATCTTCTTTTTGCATTTTAACTAATGCATCATAAATATCTTTACTTGGATCTATTGTAATTAATTTTTTATTCATAATTTCAGTAACTTTAGTTTTTACAGGATCTAAATTTTTAGCTAATACTTTATCAACCAAATCTTTTTCTGTTATAATCCCTTTTAATATATTATTTTCAACAATTAAACAGCTACCTACTTTATTTTTAAGCATGGTTTCAGCACATTTTTTAATATTATCACTAGCTTTAATAAAGATAGGACTTTTAGTCATAGCATCCCCAACTTTTATCCCTGTTTTCATATAAGCTTAACCCCCTAGATAATATCAAAATGTTTTTTAGGTTAATAAATTTATCTTTTTTTTGAGCTGTAAAGTAAACGTCAGGTGAATATCAGAAACTTTATTAAAACATCTCTTTTACTATATCCTAGGAGATATTATGGCAAAAAGACTGTTTATCATACATGGCTGGGATTTTAATCCCAAAATGAATTGGTACCATTGGTTAAAGAGCGAATTTGAAAAGTCAGGATTCAAAGTTTTTGTTCCGGAAATGCCTAATACTTCTGAACCAAATATTGATGCTTGGGTTTCACATTTAAAGAAAGTGGTTGGTAAATTAGATGAAAATACTTATTTTGTTGGGCATAGTATTGGATGCCAAACAATAATGAGGTTTCTAGAAGAAGAAAAATATGATGGTAAGATAGGCAAAGTAATATTTGTAGCTGGTTGGTTTAAATTAGATAACTTAGAGGATGAAGAAGTTAAAGAGATAGCTGAACCTTGGACAGATACCCCTATTAACTTCGATAAAGTCAAAGAAAAGATTAGAAATTTAACGGTATTTTTATCAAGTAATGAACCTTACAACTATATAGAAGAAAATAAGGAAACTTTTGAAAAGAAACTAAATGCTAAAGTCGTTATTCTAAAAAATAAGGGACATTTTACAGAAGAAGATGGCGTTAAAGAACTACCAGAAATTTTGAAAGAAATTCAAGATAATGCCTCTACTAATTGTGTTATCATTCATGGATGTCCTTCAAATGTTGAGAAAGCTATGGATCCAGAAACTAGAACTTATGACAAGCATTGGATTCCTTGGTTAAAAAAAGAACTGATTAAAAGAAAGATAGAGACAAAAACGCCTTTAATGCCAACCCCTTGGGATGCTAATTATAATTCTTGGAAGAAGGAAATTGGTAAATTAGATATTAACGAAGAAAGTATTTTGATTGGGCATAGTTGTGGTGGAGGATTTTTAGTTAGATGGATAGACGAGTATAAAAAGAAAGTTAAAAAGCTAATTTTAGTTTCTCCTGGAAAAGCTGGTAAAAGTAGAAGCAAAGGCACAGGAAATCTTTATGGGGGCAAGACAATAATTAATCTTAATAGATATGTTAAAGACGAAATAATTGTATTTACATCAAATGATGATATCTCCCAACATATAAAAGGAGCTTATGAATATGAGAAAGAATTACCAGCAACGGTTATTTTTCTTAAAGATCATGGGCATTTTACCCAAGGAGATATGGAGACAGAAGAATTCCCAGAATTATTGAAAGAAATATTGAAAACAATCTTAGTTGATGCGGTTGATGCTTTTGTTATTGAGAGTGATGGTACTTTTAAGATTTTTAGAGAAATGCATGATTTGCTAGAAACATTTCCAAATAGAAAGATTATTCTTACAGGAGCAAATGATGAGCAATTTAAGAAGTTTGGATTAGATAAAATGCCTTATGAGGTTTTTACTCTAAAACACAATCCAGAGAAAACTGATCCAGAGTATTTTGAGATGATGCTTAAGCATTTTGGTTTGAATAGGGGTGATGTTATCTATTTTGAACATAATCCCCAAGCAGTAAAGAGTGCAGAATCTATAGGTATAAAATCTTATTATTATGACCCCGATAAAAAGGATTTGAAAGCCTTAAAAGAATTTCTGAATGAAAACTCTTCATAATGAAGATTTTCTAATCAAATTCAACCATCTATTTTCTCCTAATTCTAAATTAACTCCTGCTTTTTCAGAAGGAACTTCATCAGTAGTTGAATGATTTTCTATAAAATTATGTTGTATTACTATTGCGGTCATTAAGATAGGAGCAGACCATAAAGCCTTCAATCAGCACTTTAAGAATTATCAAATTTAAAGTTATGAATATAAAAAAGGCTTAAAAAGATAACCAAAAAATTTATAAATCAATTATACTATAAAAATATATTTTCTGGGGTTAAATTTAAGAAAATGACAAATCAACAACCAATATTTATACTATCTGAAGGAAGCCAGCGAACAGTAGGAAGAGATGCTCAACGTAATAATATAATGGCAGCTAAGTTAGTTGCAGAAACAGTTAGAACTACATTAGGCCCTAAAGGTATGGATAAAATGTTAGTTGATAGTGTAGGAGACATAGTTGTTACAAATGACGGTGTTACAATACTAGAAGAAATGCAAATAGAACATCCAGTTGCTAAAATGATAGTTGAGGTTGCAAAAACTCAGGAAAACGTTGTTGGCGATGGCACTACAACAGCAGTTATTCTAGCTGGAGAATTACTTAAAAATGCTGAAAGTTTACTAGACAAAGAAGTGCATCCAACTGTAATTGCAAAAGGTTATAGATTAGCAGCAGAAAAAGCTCAAGAAATTCTAAATAAAATTGCAGAAAATATTAATGAAAAAGATTTAGATTTATTAAAAAAAATAGCTTCAACAGCAATGACTGGTAAAGGTGCAGAGGTTGCAAAAGAACATTTATCAGAACTAACAGTAAAAGCAGTTATTCAAGTCTTAGAAAATGGCGAAGTGGATTTGGACGATATAAAACTAGAGAAGAAAGTTGGTGATGGAACAGAAGATAGCGAATTAGTTCAAGGTATTATTTTAGACAAGGAAAGAGTTCATCCTGCTATGCCTAAAATTGTTAAAAATGCTAAAATTGCTTTACTAGATGTTGCTTTAGAAATTAAAAATACAGAAACAGATGCTAAAATACAAATAACCAATCCAGATCAATTACAAATGTTTGTTGATCAAGAAGAAAAAATGTTAAAAGATATGGTGGATAAAATTGTTAAATCAGAAGCAAATGTTGTTATATGCCAAAAAGGTATTGATGATGTTGCACAATATTTCTTAGCTAAAAATAATATTTATGCTGTAAGAAGAGTTAAAAAAGAGGATATGGAAAAATTAGCTAGAGCAACTGGAGCATCTATTGTAAGTAATTTAAAAGATTTAAGTGCAAAAGATCTAGGAAAAGCTGGAGTTGTAGAAAATAAAAAAATTAGAGATGAAGAAATGACTTATATTACAGAATGTAAAAATCCAAAAGCTGTTACTATTTTAATTAAAGGCGGTACAGAACATGTTACATCTGAAGTAGAAAGAGCAATGAAAGATGCTTTAGGTGATATTGTAGCAGCTTTAAAAGATGGAAAAGTTGTTGCTGGCGGTGGTGCTCCTGAAATAGAAGTAGCTAAATATTTAAGAGAATTTTCAAATAAATTAAGTGGAAGAGAGCAGTTAGCTGTTTTGGCTTTTGCAGATACTATTGAAATAATTCCAAGAACTTTAGCAGAAAATGCTGGTTTAGATCCTATTGATATGCTAACAGATTTAAAATCTCAGCATGATAAAGGTAATAAATGGGCTGGTATAGATGCTTTTAGCGGTAAGGTAGTAGATGTATGGAAACTAGGTGTAATAGAACCATTAAAAATTAAGACTCAAGCTATTAAATCATCTTCAGAAGTTGCAGAATTAATCTTAAGAATAGATGATGTTATTGCATCTAGCGGTTCAAGTAAAGAAACTCCAAGTTCCAGAATGCCTGAAATGATGTAAAATGTTATTTAAAACTGAAAAAGAAGAGGTAAAGAAAGTTAAAAAACTTTTAAAATTAGCTAATTCTCTTGTTAAAAAAAATAATTTTGAAAACGCTTTGAGTTTATATTCTCAAGTTATGAATTATAAAGAGATAGATGATGGTTTAAAAAAAGATTTAAGTAAATTACAAGATAATTTAATTCTTTATTTAAAAATGAACGAAGCTTATGTTTTAGCTAAAGATTCAAATTTTAAAAAATTAAAAGAAGTTTTGGATTCTATCAATGAGTTAAAAGAAAAAATAAAAATAGAAAATCCTGAAATGAATAACATGGTAAATTATATAACTAACCATCATAACTTTGTTACAAATTTCTACAACATTCATCTTAACAGAGAAAAATTTGATACAACTTTAAAAATTTTATATAATTTATTAAAGAAAAAAGATACAGACAAAGCTGTTCAATATTATCAAGAACTTTTAGATTGCTATAAATTTTTAAGTTTGCATGAAAATTATGAACAAAAATTAAAGTTATATAATCAAGTTAAGAATGCTTATACAGATTTACATTTATTTAGTAGAAAATAAATTCTTATAATGGAATATGGTTATCCAATAATGACTCAAGATCCCGATTAGATAATTTTACTCTAGGTCTAGTTATAGGAGGTTTAGTTCCTATAGTATCTTCATAACGTGATAAAATAATCACAGCATTTTCAATTTCTGGAGGAATATCCGAATCTTCTCTTCCATAAGTATTACGGTCTTCATACATTATATTTCTCTAATCATGAATTTATATATAAAACTTATGATTATATAAAATACTAATAGAAAGATATAAATAATTTTTCTTTAATTTAAATTTATGCCTAATATTATTTTAATGATTTTAGTATTTTCAGCTTTATATAGTGTTTCTATGAAAATTGCAGATATGTTAAACGAACATGGTTTAAAATGGTTTAAATTTAGTGATATTTTATTTGGTGTTTTATGGGGCGTTTTTGCTAGCTTATTAATCTTAACTAATAATGAAATGGCAAATTTACATATCGCTATTTTACTAGCTTTTATTTTAAAATCTAAAATAGATAAAATTAATCATGGTTTTGGGGCTGCTATTATATTACTAACTTTTATATTTACTTTAACAGATTTTACTCTTATTTTACCTTTGTTTTTAACCATATTTTTATCATATACTATCTTAGGTTTAATACACGATAATTTATATGAATCAAAATCAAAAAATATAATTAGTAATTTATTTGATTTAAGATTCTATTTTATATTAGTACCATTAATTTTATCTGCTATAACAAAAAATTATTGGCTTAGTTTTTTTAGCTCTTCTTTATTTATAATAGCTTATGATTTAACTAAATATTATTTAAGTAAATTAGCTAATTAAATTTAAAACTTATTGTTCATCTTTATGGTAAACATCAAGAAAAACTATTTTATCTTCATCTTTTAAATAAATATAAGAAAGTCTAAATGGTTTAATATAAATTTCCCTAGTTCCTTTACTTGAGTATCTCATTGGTTTACCTACTTCTGGAAATTTTATTATTTTAATAATTTGTTTTTTAACTTTTAATTTAAATAAATTATCTCTTATCTTTTTAATCTTCTTTTCAAATAGTGAATCATACTCAACAATCACCATTTTTCAAGTTCTTTTAAGAATTCATCACTACTTCTTCTCTTAAAAAAACCTTTTTCATATCTTTTTAAAGCTTCTTCAGTTCTTTTTGCAAATATTAAATCTTCTTCTATCCTTTTAGAAAAATCTTTAACTCTTTCAAGAATTAGTTGTTTTCCGGTTTTGATTATTATAAACTTATCTTTTTTACTAAATTTTTGTCTCATTTCACTAGGAATTACAATTTGCCCTTTTGAACTCATCTTAGTTATATTGATCTCAACCATTTTTAATTAATGTAAGATACGTCTTACTTATATTTAAATCTTTCTGTTTCGGATTAACTAAAATAAATTCATAAAATTTATAAACAAAATTCTTTTTAATAGTTCTATGTTTAAATTTTTAAAAGAAAAATTAAAAGCAGCAGTTTCTAAATTTACTAGAAAGGTAGAAGAGGAAGCTGTTGAGGAAGTAAAAGAAATTCAAGTAGAGAAACCTATAGAAGTTAAAACAGTTAAGGAAGAATTAGAAACTTTAGAAATTAAAGGTATAAAAACTATAGAAGAAAAAGAAAAACCAAAGGAAAAAGAACAAAAAGCAGAGAAAAAAAGTATCTTAGAAAAAATAAAAGAAAAAATTATTACAAAAAAAATAACAGCAGATCAATTCGATACTATGTTCCAAGATTTAGAAGTTGCTTTATTAGAAAATAATGTCGCTTTAGAAATTGTAGATAAAATAAAAGAAGATTTAAAAGTAGATTTAGTTGATATACCTCTTAAAAGAAAGGACATTTCTAATATAATTCGATCGAGTTTAAAAGAAAGTGTTGAAGATTTATTTAAGATTCAGGGAATAGATTTAATTAAAATTATAAAAAAAGCAGAAAAACCATATATAATTGTTTTTGTGGGTATTAACGGCAGTGGAAAAACAACAACAATAGCAAAAATTGTTAATTTACTTAAAAAAAATAATCTTTCTTGTGTATTAGCAGCATCTGACACATGGAGAGCAGCATCCATAGAGCAACTTCAAGAACATGCAGATAATCTCAATGTTAGATTAGTAAAACATAATTATGGAAGTGATCCAGCTGCTGTTGCATTTGATGCAATTTCGATGGCAAAATCAAAAAATATAGATGTTGTTTTGATAGATACAGCTGGTAGACAACATAGTAATATCAATCTTATGGCTGAAATGGAAAAAATAATTAGAGTTGCTAAACCAGATTTAAAAATATTTATAGGAGAATCAATAACAGGAAATGATTGCGTTGAGCAAGCAAAAAAATTTGATGAGAGTATTGGTATTGATGCTATAATCTTGACTAAAAGTGATGTTGATGAAAAAGGAGGTGCAGCAATTTCTATAAGCTATATTACTAGAAAACCAATAATCTATTTAGGTAACGGTCAGCATTATGATAATTTAGAAGAATTTAAAGCTGATAAAATCATTAACAATATTGGATTATAAAATAAAAAATGGTATTGGATAAATTAAGTAGTTCATTAAGAGATACATTGAAAAAAATAGCAAGAGCCATATTTGTTGATGAAACTTTAATAAATGAACTAATAAAAGATATTCAACGCGCTTTATTAGCTGCAGATGTAAAAGTAGATTTAGTTTTCGAATTAACTAAAAAAATAAAAGAAAGAGCTTTAAAAGAAAAACCTCCTAAAAATATAGATCAAAAAGAACATTTAATTAAGATAGTATATGAAGAACTAGTTGAATTTCTAGGTCAAGAAAAACATGGTATAAAAATAGAAAAGAAAAAACCATTTAATATTATGATGATCGGTCTCTTCGGTAGTGGAAAGACGACAAGTATTTCTAAGATTGCAAAATATTATTCAAAACGAGGTTATAAAGTAGCTGCTATTGGTTTAGATGTTCATAGACCAGCAGCACCAATACAATTACAACAACTTTGTAATAAAATAAATATAACTTGTTTTATTGATAAAAAAGAAAAAGATCCATTAAAAATTTATAATGATTTTAAAAAAGAATATAGTAAATATGATATTCTAATTATAGATACAGCTGGAAGAGACGCTTTAAGCAAGGATTTAATTAAAGAAATTGAAAGTTTAAATAAAGAAATAAAACCTGATGAAAATTTATTAGTTATTTCTGCAGATATAGGTCAAGCTGCACAAACACAAGCTGAACAATTTCATAAAAGTTGTGGCATTACTGGAATAATAATTACAAAATTAGATGGTACTGCAAAAGGTGGTGGTGCATTATCAGCTGCTGCAGTTACAAAAGCTCCAGTTAAATTTATTGGTGTTGGAGAAAAAATTGATGACTTAGAAGAATTTGATCCTGAAGGTTTTGTATCTAGATTATTAGGAATGGGTGATATAAAATTATTATTGGAAAAAGCACAAGAAGCTATTACAGAAGAAAAAGCTCAAGATCTAGGTAAAAAATTTTTGAAAGGTGAGTTTAACTTTTTAGATTTATACGAACAGATGCAAGCTATGAAAAAAATGGGACCTTTAAATAAAATTATGGAATTAATACCAGGGATGTCTAATCTAAATATTCCAAAAGAAATGTTACAAGTTCAAGATGAAAAATTAAAAAAATGGCGCTATATTTTTGATTCTTGTAAAAAAGAAGAATTAGAAGACCCTAGTATTATTAGCGGTAATAGGATAAATAGAATAGCAAAAGGAGCTGGGGTTAAAGCTAGTGAAGTTAGAGAACTTTTGAAACAATATAAACAAAGTAAAAAAGTAATGAAACTAATGAAAGGCATGGGTGAAGAACAGGATATTAACAAGTTAATGAAAAAATTTAAAGGAAAAATTCCAAAAGGATTTAAATTTTAAAATGAAAATTATTAAGCAAGGTGCAGAAGCAATTCTATATTTAGAAAATAATAATTTAGTTAAGGAACGCATAAAAAAAAATTATAGAATTGAAGAGATTGATATTATTAAAAGAAAATATCCAACAAGAAGAGAAGCAAAATTACTGGAAAAAGCAAAACAAATTAGAGTTAATGTTCCTAATGTTATTAAAGTCGATGATAAAAAAATGAAAGTTGTAATGGAATTTATTAATGGTGAATTAATCAAAGATATTTTAGATAATTTAAATAAAAATGATAGAGAAAAATTATGCGTTGAAATTGGAAAAGAAATTGCAAAACTTCATAACAATAATATAATCCATAATGATTTAACTACATCAAATATGTTGATTAAGCAAGATAAAGTTTATTTTATTGATTTTGGTCTGGGTTTTATCTCTAATAAACTAGAAGATAAAGCAGTTGATTTACATATATTAAAACAAGCTTTGGAAAGCAAGCATTACAAATGTTTTAAAGAAGCTTTTAATTCTATTTTAAAAGGTTATAAAGAATCTAATCAATTTAATGAAGTTCTTAAAAGACTAGAGAAAGTCGAATCAAGAGGAAGATATAAAAAGAAAAACCTTTTTAAGTAAAATAAATTTCTAATTCTCTATAGTCCCGTGGTGTAGACTTTTTAGGCACAACGGTCAATCATACAGGGTTTTGGTCCCTGTGA
>CAYHUI010000012.1:0-16202 GCA_964360175.1 Candidatus Woesearchaeota archaeon | reverse complement strand
TAACGAACTAACTAAAGAATGTGAAAATACTATAATAGAAAATTGTTGCGGTAATAAGATATGTGAAGAAAGCGAAAGATGTAATTTAGATACATATGAAACTGTTTGCGCTGAAGATTGTGCTAGAAATTGTCCTTCTAAGTTAGTTGTATGTGGTGCTGAAACTTGTACAAAAGAAGAATCAATAACATTTAGTTGTGCTGATACTGGTTGTGTTAAAACTGGTTCAAATAAATTTACAATAAATAGAAATTCTGCAATTAAAACTTATACAGTAAATATAGGAGAACTTGAATCCAATCCAATAGCAGCCCACTTCAGTTGCAATAGTGATAGTGATGTAGCAAATGATAAAAATGATAAAATAAAAGGTATTGTATTTAGTCATAATTTTGGAAATGGAGAAGATAAAGTAAAATCTTTAAATAGCAGAGTAAGTGGTAATAATGTAGCTATGTATATGTTAAACTTTAATAGAGCTAATCTAGAAAAAACAACCACAGTTCAATGTACTGTAACAATAAGCTCTACAGATCAATTAAGACATTCAGAAACAGTTACCCTATCTTTTCCAAAGTCCGGTTATTAAAATTTTAGAAATCTTTTTATACTTTATTTAATTCTTAAATTAAAATGAAAGTTGCAGTTTTATTTTCAGGAGGCAAGGATAGTACTTTAGCAGTAGAGTATGCTTTACAAAAAGGTTATGATATAGAATATTTATTAAGCATCAAACCGAGTAGAACTGATTGTTATTTGTTTCATTTTGCGACAGTTGAGTTTACAAAAGAACTAGCTAAAATTCTTGGTATTAAACATATTTTAGTTGAATGTGATGTAGCTGATCCTAAATTAGAAGCTGAAATCGTTAAAAATATTGTTAAGAAAAGTCCTGTTGATGCAGTTATTATTGGAGGGATTGGGTTGCAAAAAACACAAATAAAAAGTGTTAGAGAAGCTTTGCAAGATTTAAATGTTAATCTAATTGTTTCTCATGAAGGTTTAGATGCTTCTAAATTGATTAAAAACATGATTGATAGAGGTTATGAAATTATTATAAGTCAAATTGCTTCAGATGGTTTAAAAGAGTGGTTAGGTAGAAAATTAGATTTAAATAATTTTGATGATTTTGAAAAACAATCTAAAAAATATGGTTTTCATATTTCTTTAGATGGAGGTTACGCAGATACATTAGTATTAGATGCTCCATTTTTCAATAAAAAGCTAAAAATTACAGATGCAGAAAAAGTAATGGAATCAGATTACTGCGGGTATTTAAAAATTAATAAAATAGATTTAATCAATAAAAACTAAATAAATTTAGGCAACTCATTAACACTTTTTAAAATCAAGAAAGGTTTTTCTTTAGATAATAGATTTTTACTTTGATTTCCTGTTAGTACTGCAATAGTTTTTACTCCAGCTTTTTTTCCAGCCATTATATCATAAATTGTATCCCCGACCATATAATCTGCTTTTAGATGTAATAAATGTTCAGCTTTTATAATCTCGTCGGGAGATGGCTTTGGATGTTTAACTTCATCATTTCCTATTAATATATCGAATAAATTTTTATCTAGTTTTGCAGCTTTTAAAGATACTAAAATTTCTTTATGACTACAATTTGATAATAAAGCTAATCTATATTTTTTCCTTAATTTTTTTAATGTTGATTCAACACCTTCAAAAGGTTTAATATATTTTTTAGTTTCATTCATCATAAAATAATTATGATCCTCAACAATCTTTTTAATTTCTTTTAATTTAAGTTTAGGAAAATTTTTTTTTATAATTTTTATATGTATTAATCCAAATAATTTTTTTAGCTTTTCAGGTTTAACTTTTTTTAATCCACTTTTCTCAAAAGCTTTGTTGTAAGCTAAAATGTGAGCTTTATTACTATCTAAAATAGTATTGTCCATATCAAAACAGATTAGTTTTTCCATAATAATCTTAAAACTTACTTTTTATATAAAATTTTCTTTTTTATTAAATCGGCTTTGTCCGAATAGTGTCTGAAAAGTAAGACTTATCGGACAGAAATTAATTTAAAAAATCTTTTTACTAATAGGATACACAATTAAAGCAGGATTATGAAGTATCCCTCTTTTGTTATCGTGCCACCTTTTTGACTTTTGTTTTTTCATAAAATTAATTAGTTCTTGTTCATCAAATTGCTCGTTATCTTTCACAATCAAGTTTCTCATAACTTCTATCTTTTTTTCTCTAAATTTCCCTATTCTTTTAGGGAAACCTCTTGTGGAGATATGCTCTTGCATTTGTTTAGAAACTAAAAATAAATTTAAGTCGTAATCTCCAAAACTGTCTTTTAATCCAAAGTGATATTTACAAGCACCACCATATAGAAGAATTGAATAAATTTTATAGTTTGGATAATTTGCTTTTGAATATTCTTGAACTAAATTAATAAGTTCATTGATTTCATTAAGCATTTTATTTCTTCTTTTCCAACGCTTTCTTTAAAGCATTTTCTACATATTGAGAATACTCTGCATTTTCATCTATACATCTATGTTGCACTTGTTTCCAGAGTTCAGGGTCAAGTTTAATAGTTACTGCTATCCTCTCCATCAATTTATTAGTAAATTACCCTATTTAAATATTACTATATTACAATACATATATCCTTATACCAATATACTTATAGTTATATAGTTATATATGAATACAGAACAATATAATCCAACAGAAGCAAGAAAACAAAGAGGATTACAAATTGCCCAGACTTGCCGAATAATAAAATCAGATAAAGGATACTGGAAAGTTCCAAGCCAGTCAGGAGCAGGATATTATAAGGTCAAATGTAAAGGAGATAATACTACTTGTAATTGCAAAGACCATCATCATACAAATGGATTAAAGCTATTTAATGATGAAGAATCACTAAAAGTTTGGAGAAGTAATTTTTGATAATTTATTAGCTAGAAGAGATATTGATATTAAGAATGCTGAAAAGTTATGGAATAATGCTTTAGAATTGCTTAATTCAGAATGTCCTAGTAAAAGTTGTGAATGGTGTGAAGGAAAATGATAACACAAGAAGAATTTAACCAAAACTTAAAGGACTTTGATAAATTAGAAAAAAGAGGAACTTTTTATCCAATGTTCTTAAATATGATTGAGAAAGGATTTGAAACAGAGGCGTTTTTATTCATACTTTCAACATGGAATTTTGCAACATTTAGATATGCTATGAAAGAATTTGATTTAAATAATTTCCAGAAAACTGTTAAAGAATTAAAACCTTATTTTAATAAATTTAAAGATAAATCAATAGAAACAATCAATTTGCAAAACTATAAAACAGAAACAAAATATATCTTTGATACTTTAGCAAAAATTAAAGGAATACAATTTACAGGAGCTTCAAAATTAATGCACTTACTATTCCAAATGTCTTTATAATGTGGGATGGTTATATAAGAAAGGCATGGGATTTTAAGAAAGGAGATTCTGAAGATTATTTTAATTTTTTAATAAAGATGCAAGATGAATTTAAACACATTAAAAAGGTGGAAGAGAAAACTTTAACTAAATGCATAGATGAGTATAATTATGTTAAATTCACTCTTCCAGCCTTACAGAAAAACAGGAATAAAAAGATAAATTCTGTAAGAAAGTGATTTAAATTAACTTTTCTGGCATAAGCTACTTATCGGGCAAAGCCTATTAAATCAAAAAGCTTAAATAACTAAATTAAATTTAAGTTGATATGGTAATAGAATCTTCCTTTATAAATGTTGAAAATGTAGAAAGAAAACCATGGGAGATGTTTTTTATAGGTTTTTTATATGCGACAGCTGCAGTTTTTTTAAGCATATGGATATTCAAACAATATTCTAGTTTAATAATGGTATTTTTAACAGTGCTTGCCAGCGTACCTTTAATGTACAACATGCTTAAACATGAAGAAGAATTCGATATTACAGCAAAAGGTTCAGAAGGTTCTTTATTAAAACACCATATAAAAGCTTTAGATTTTTTATTGTTTATGTTTCTAGGTTTTTTAGTAGCATATTCTATATGGTTTATAGCTTTACCTTCATCTTTAGTACAAACTTTATTTAGCTCACAATTAGATACTATTAGTTCGATAAATACACAAATTTCTGGCAATGCTGTAAGTTCAAATATAACCTTCCAAATTTTATTTAATAATCTTAAAGTTCTTTTCTTTTCTATATTCTTTGCTTTTTTTTATGGTGCAGGAGCAATATTTATTTTAACATGGAACGCATCTGTAATCTCAGCAGCAATAGGGGTCTTAATTAAGAATAACATAGCGGATTATGCAGCTTCCATAGGTAGTGTAAATGCTTTCAATTATTTTCATATTTTTTCTGTAAGTTTGTTAAGGTTTGCGATACACGGAATTCCAGAAATTGCAGCTTATTTTATTGGAGGTATTGCAGGAGGTATAATTTCTGTATCGATAATAAATCATCATTTAGAAAGTATGAAATTTAAAAAAATAATATTTGATGTTCTAAATTTGATAATTCTGGCAGTTATAATATTGATAATAGCTGCTCTAATCGAAGTATTTATAACCCCTACATTATTTTAATATTTTAAAATGGATGAAGTAGAAAAAAGAAAAGATAAGATTATAGGATTTTTTAAAAAAAGAATAAAAAAGGTTGAAAATAATTTAGAATATAAAGAAAAGTCTAGCGAGAAAACTAAAGAAGACGTTGAAATAGAAGAGAGGAAAATTGAAATTTTAGATTTCTTAAAAAGTAAAGCTAATTACATTTCATATTTAATTTTAGCTTTAATTATTTTTTTCGGCTATAAAATAAGAACAAGCAATTTAAATTTATTAAAAGATGTTACAACAGGTAAATTTATTCCATCAGAATTAGATTCTTTTGTTATTCTGAGATATGTAAAAAATATTTTAGAGAACGGTTTTTTAACTTCAAATGACTTATTAAGATATCATCCATTCGGTTTTAATCCTGTACCAGAATTTTCTTTCTTGTCACATTTTATAGTCTATCTATATAAATTTTTAAATATATTTAATTCAGCCATAACAATAGAACAAGTAGATGTTTTATATCCAGCTATAGCATTTGCAATAGCTTCAATATTTTTCTTTTTATTAATTAGAAAATTGTTTGATTATAGAGTAGCTTTACTATCAATTTTATTTTTAACTGTAATCCCTACATTTATACATAGAACTACTGCAGGTTTTTCTGATAAGGAAAGTTTAGCGATTATGTTAATGTTTATGGCGCTTTATTTTTATGTAAGTGCTTGGAAATTTAAAAGTATCTCTAAAAGTGTTGTATTTGGAATATTGGCAGGAGCATTTACTGGATTCACGGGGTTGGTTTGGAGCGGTTTTCAATTTATTGCTTTGATTTTAGGTGTAACTGTTTTGATTCAAATTTTATTTAATAATTTCCATAAAAAAGATTTTTATATTTATACATCATTTTTTATTTTTTTATTATTAGTCATACAAATATTTCCGAGTAGATATGATCTAATAGGTTTAATATTTTCGCCGTTAACAAGCATTATGTTTCTAGGTTTTTTCACGTCTTTATTTTATTTTCTTGTAATAAAATCAAATTTATTTAAACTTAAAGACAGATACCTAAATAGATTTTTGACTAAATTACCAGAAGGTCTTTTTAGCATATTATTTGTTTCTGTATTCTCATTAATCATATCTACTTTGATAAGACCGTCATTCCTATTTGGAAATATTAAAAATTTATTTTTATATTTCACAAATCCTGTTGGTACAAATAGATGGTCGATAACTGTTGCAGAAAATCATCAACCTTATTTTGTGGATTGGGTAGGTCAATTAACTGGATTTTTTGTTCTGCTTTTTTTAATAGGTTCTGTATTATTATTCTATCAACTAATAAAAAATTTCAAAGCTAAAAAATTTTTAATGATAACTTATATCTTATTCATAATTGCTTTTAGTATGAGTAGATACTCAGCAGGAGCCAAATTTTTTAACGGTGTAAGTAAAACTTCGCAAATTGTTTATCTTGGTTCATTAATAGCTTTTATTTTAATTATAATAATCTCTTATTTGTATTTATTTTATAAAAATAAAGAAGAATTTTTAAAAATAAATGAAATAAAAAAAGAATATATCTTTGTAATTATCTGGTTTTTAGTTATGTTAGTTGGTGCAAGAGGGATAGTTAGATTACTAATCACTTTTTCTACAATAATCGTAGTTTTAGTTAGTTATCTTTTAATAAAAATATTAGATTATTCTTTTGAGAGTAAAAATCAAATTTATAAAATAGCTGCATTTATATTTATAATATTAATGGTATTTGCTCCTTTTATGCCGGGTAGTTTTATAAGTTTTGCAACATCAACTTCAACACAAGCACGATTTAGCGGGCCTTTGTATAATTCTCAATGGCAGACTGCAATGACGTGGGTTAGAGAAAACACTATAAAAGATGCAGTATTTGCACACTGGTGGGATTATGGTTATTGGGTTCAATATGGGGGAGAAAGAGCGACTTTAAGTGATGGTGGAAATGCAAGGGGTGCAATAAATTATTTCATTGGGAGACACGTTTTAACAGGGCAAAGCGAGACAGAAGCGTTAGAACTTTTAAAGGCAAATAATGTTACAAATCTATTAATGGTATCTGAAGAGATTGGGAAATACCCAGCGTTTTCTTCAATAGGATCTGATGTGAATTATGATAGGTATTCCTGGATAGATGCGTTTAGTTTAACACAACAACAAGAAACAGAAGACGGTGTAAACCTTTTATATGAGGGAGGCACAGCATTAGATGACGATTTTATTTATAATACTAAATTATTTCCAAGGAAAGTTTCTGGTATTGCCGGTTTTATGATCCAAATAGAACAAGAAAATGATCAAATTACATTTAATAAACAACCTATAGCAATCTTGGTTCATTACGGTCAAAGATTTGATGTTCCTTTGGAATGTATTTTTATTAATAATCAAGAAATTAATTTCAATGAAAAAGGATTAGAAGGTTGCTTGATGTTCATACCTAGTCTTGATGAAAATAATCAAGTTAATCCAATAGGGGGGGCTTTGTATCTATCTAAAGACGTTAAAAAGGGTTTATTTACACAGTTATATTTATTTGATAAACCATCTAACTATTTCAAATTGGTTTACGATGATGCTAAACAAGGAAGACCGCTTGTTTTATATCAAGGAAGAATATTTGGTCCATTAAAAATTTGGGAAGTTAGCTATCCAGATAACTTAGAAATTCCAGAAGAATATTATGGGACTGAGTTTCCTGACCTAAGAGTTGATATTATAAATCCATCTCTCCAATAATTTAAAATGCAATCTAATAAAAAATCAATAGATAAATGGTTTTATATCCCAATACTAATTTTAGCATTAAATTTTTTATACAGGTTGATAGATCAATCAAAAATAATAAAATATTTTCCATTTGACAAAGTTAATGATGTAAGTTCTTATATGGCGCAATTGTTTTTTTTATCTAAATGCGGTTTTCATAATTTTTGTGGTTACTGGTATAATGGGTTTACAACTTTTAGTTTTAGTCCACCAGGTTGGTATTTCTTTACTCTACCTTTATATTTATTGACTAAGGATGTAAAATCTGCTACATATATTTCAATGATTTTACTTTTCATTTTAGGGTTTATTGTTATTTGGTTTTTTGGGAGATTATACAAACTTTCGATTATTAAACGAATAGCTTTCTTTTTATTCTTTTATACAAATGCAATAGTTATAGGTAATTTTATTAGATTAGGCAGAGTTCATGAATTGTTTTCTTGGGTTATGTTTTCTATTTTAGCTTTTATTGTAATACAATATAAAGATAAAAAACTTGATAAAAATTTTCTATGGTTCGTTCCAATATACTCTATAATCATTTTTTCTTACCAAAGTATAGCAGTTCTTTCAACATTATTAATTTTAGGGTTATTCTTAGTTAAAAATAAAAAAGAAAAATTATTTGTATTATTAGCAACAATTACATCATTTATACTAAGTGCGTTTTGGTGGTTACCATTTTTGCTAAATATAGAAAACAGTTCAATATTATATTTTAAACAAGCTAAGTGGTTGTTGATTTTTACCAAAGAACATTTATTTACAAATATTGCAGCTTTCATAATACCTTTAGTTTTACTAGTATTATCTTATATTTATTGGAAAGACACTAAAAAATCAAGAAAAGAATTAATTTTTTATTCTCCAATATTATTGTTAGCAATCGTTTTTTTATTTAGGATAATTCATTTGATACCGTTATTACAAAATATCTTTCCAGATATTACTTTAACATTTTTCTTATTTTTTATAATATTTTTGTTCTTTAAAATTAATTGGCAAATTTATAATATGAAAATAAAAAGAATTATTTTTATCTTGTTAATTATTTTTTCTGTTACAAGTGTTGCTATTAATATAATTCATACTCCAAAATTCATGATACACAACGAAATAGATAAAGATGTTATTACAGTTTTAAGTAAAGTAGAAGGTAGATTTATAATGGTGCAAGAAGTCAAAGATGAATACCCTTATAGCAATGCTGTTTATTCTTTTGCTCCTATTTATTATAATATTAATACAGCTGGAGGTTGGTATCATCATTTAACAAATATTGAATATTTAAATGATTTAGATTTACTTAGAAACTTATTTGATAGTAAAAATTGTAACAACTTTTTAGATCAGTTGAATAAATTAAATATAAGTGAAGTAATAAGTTATGATAATAGCTGCGAATTTTTAAATTCTTGTGGACTTAAAGAAAAATTTAAAAAAGGTAACGTTTGTTTATTTAAAATATGAATAAAAAAATAATTTTTTTGTTAATAATAATTTTAATGTTATCAACATATCTTAGACTTAGCAATATAGATTTAGTTACAATAAGTTCAGATGAATTAGGTTTTTATAACAGGGCTAAAAATATAATTGAAAATAAAGAATTAGTTTTTGATGCTATAAGTGACGATTATAACGAAGCTTTTGGACCGTTTATGTTTTATTTATTCTCAATCCCAATGATTTTTTCTAAAGATTACTTATTTGTTATTTCTTTTGTAGCAATTCTTAATGTTTTGGCTGTTTTATTATGTTTTACATTTGCAAGAAAATTCTTTAACGAAAGGGTAGCTTTAATATCATCTGCTTTATTTGCAGTAAGCCCTTGGTCAATATTTTATTCTAGAATCTTGTTTAATGTTGGCGCTATCCCGGTTTTTACCTTGTTATTTTTTTATTCTTTGTTTTCTATAATAATAAATAATAAACAAAAATTCTTAATTTTAATGTTTATAAGTTATGCTTTACTACTGCAGATACATCTTTCAGCTTTAGCTTTTTTACCTTTATTTCTAGTACCTTTAATCTATCATAAGAAAAAAATAAATTTCAAATTTTTAGGTTATGGAATAATCTCATTTTTATTACTATTAACCCCATTTATTTATTATAATTTAAAAAATAATCTCCAAGGTTTTAAAGATGTAATTTTCTTTACAGGATTTCAACCTGCTAACACATTTATAACAAATTTTGTAGAAGCAATAGGAATTCCAGTAATGCTAGCTACTAATTATTTTGGTAAATATATGTTTGGTTCTTTAAATATGTTTAATTCAAATATAAATTTTTTATTTAATATTATTATCTATTTAATAGTTTTATTGTTTATTTTCGGTTTTATTTATTTAGTAAGATATTTAATTAAATTTAAAAATTTTAAGAAAGATAATTATAAAAAATATTTATTGTTGTTTTTATGGACAGCTATTCCTATTATACTTTTGATTATAAGAAATAAAAATATATCTCCTCATTATTATGAAATATTATTTCCAGTACAATTTATTGTTATTGCTTTGTTTTTAGATAAACTAATTAACTATTTTAAGAAATATAATAAAGTAATTTATTTTAGTTATATTATAATAATAATTTTAGTTTTAAGCCAAGCTGTATTTTGGCTAGGTTTTTTGAATTTTGTAGACAAAGAAGGGGGTACGAATGGTACTTATGGTATACCTTATAAATATAAATTAGAAGCTGTTAATTACATTATTGATGATGCTAAAAATAAAAATATTAATCTTATTTCTTTTAATTCTTATCCTGAAGATTACGATTATTTATTTTCTCTGAGAAATATAAAACCTAATTATATTATAATTAATTCTTCAGAAGAATTTAAAAATTTAGACGAAGGTTATATGGTTATAGATACTTTTAGCAGATACGGTTTACATATGATTGGAGATATCCCTAAAAAAGAAGTAGAGTTCTTTAAAAATCTTGAAGGTAAAAGAATAAAACATTTGGTTGTTGTTAAAAAATAATTCTAAAATTTGTAGTTATTTTAAAGTGGTGTAAATAGAAAGATTTATATATTAATTGATTTCTTCAGTTATTATGGCACTTATTATTAAGAAAAATATTGTACCTAGATTTGAAGGTGATACTAAAGCTAGTTTAGATTTTCTTAAGCAAGTTCAACAAGAATTAGATGTTAAGAAAGGACAAAATCTTGATGGAGTAATTATTGATTTTGGAGTTGAAGCTATTATTAGACTTAGTGATATGGGTAATTTACGTGCTGTTGCAGAAGAACTTGAACAATGTAAAGATCAAGGTTATCTTATAAGTTTACATGCTCCTATTAATCCA
This sequence comes from Candidatus Woesearchaeota archaeon, assembly GCA_964360175.1. GTDB lineage: Archaea > Nanobdellota > Nanobdellia > SCGC-AAA011-G17 > CAYHUI01 > CAYHUI01. Next base: position 5,497 of record CAYHUI010000012.1, on the reverse strand, counting down.
AGTGATCCGGCTAAAGTTGATTTAACTACTGATGAAGGTTTTAGAGTTGCAGAAGAACTAACACAATTTGCAGATAGAAATGGAATTGGTTTAATTGTAGCACATCCTAATACTTTAAGATCTCCAGAGCATTTTTATGGGTTAATTGATGCGAGAGTTTTAACAGCTCCTTATATAAATTCAAATTTAGATATATTAATAGAAAGTGTTTCTAAATTAAATAGGGATTTTTCAAATGTAAAATTTACAATAGAAAATAAACCATATCCTGCTACTGATGAAAAAAATGAAGGTGTAATTTATAGTATTTTATGTGCACAGTTTGGTCATATATTTAGATTAAAAGAAGCAGGTATTCCAATTACTTTTGATACTGCTCATTATGCAATTACAAGAGCAACAATTAATGGAGCTTTAGCAACTCATAAATTAAAAGGAAAACCTCTTTCATTGATCATTGATTCTATGCTTGGTTTATTTAAAGAAGATTTTATCTATCAACCAAATATTGAGGATGCCTTAACTTTATTAGGAAAATCTGTTGAAGGAATTCATCTTAATGACGCTGGTTTTTATCAAAATGTTAACGGAATGAATACATATTGGGAGGGATTAGTGCCAGGAAAAGGTTCTTTAGTTAATTATAGAGATGTTACTAATTATTTAAAACACGAAAGCAAAATAAGAGATATTTCTTTAGTTATGGAAGTTTATGAAAAAGATTATAAAAAATGTCCTAACGCCTTTGAAACATTTAAAGATTTTTTAGTAAAATTAAGAGATTAAAATGAGTAATAAAAAACCAAGACGAATCCATCTGGAGAAAAAAAATACTAATGAACCTATTATAAATAATAGTTCTTTTGTTATTCCTAATTTATATTTACTTGATGGTAAAACAGTAATTATAACAGGATGTTCATCAGGAATAGGTGCAGCTACAACTAAGACTTTTCTCGAAGCAGGTGCAAATGTTGTTGGCTGTTATTGGTCAAAAGCAGATAGTAAAGTATATGAAAAAGATGCTATTAGCTATGTTGAACGTATTGTAGAAGATTATAAAGGGAAATTTATATTTCTAAATCTAGATATTGCTGATAGAAAAACACCAAACATTCTTGTTAAAACAGCAATATCTAGTTATGGGAAAATAGATGTATTATGTAATAATGCAGGCATTGCTCATTTTGTAGATTTTGAAAAAATGCAAAGAAAAATATATGATCATACAATTAATACTAACCTTACAGGACATATATTCCTCACAAAAGAAGTTGTTAAAGAAATGAAAAAAAATGCTCCATCTAAAACAACAGGTTCACGGGGTTCAATTATAAATATGTCTTCTGTTTCAGGGTTAAAAATTGGGGAGGATGGTGTACTCCCTTATGCTATTACAAAAGCAGGATTGCACGCATTTACTTTAGAGTTAGCAGTTGAATTAGGAATACATCAAATTCGTGCAAATTCTGTTGTTCCGGGGAGTATTATGACCCCTATAAATTATAGAGATTTAGGAGATATTGCAAGAAAAAAAGGTATTGAAAATAGGACAGCTCTTGGTAGGTGGGGTTATCCTCAAGAAGTTGCGAATGTTATCTTATTTTTAGCGTCTGATTTATCTAGTTATATAACTGGTGCAGAAGTTCTTGTTGATGGCGGACTTACAACGACTTTTAAATTGTAATTTAACTTTAATTTTGAGAAATAACTTTGAATTATAAATTTTTCTGTAAATTAAGACGTGGAACTTCTCTTTCAACTAAATCTCTTAAACTTTGATCATAAATAGTAATATTACCCTCTCTTAGAGCTCCACAAAAATTTTCTATTTTTACCAATCTTCTTCCAAACCATCTTCCAATTAAACCCCCTCATTCTTTGATTTCATAAATTGTTTCCATATTACACCCCCATATCTTATAACATCTTCAAAATCATTATTCTCTCCACTCTTAAAACCGAAATATTCATAACCTATTTTATCTCCTAATAATCAACTAACAATAAGTATGTAAATTTTTTGAAATATTATAGAGCGCTGGTGCAACCCTTTAGAGACCACGACGAGAAAGGATTATACGAACTTTTCTCTTATCGTCTATCCTAAAAGAGGAATGCACCAAGCCAATTATAGAAATATTTATAAGCATAAATTATAACTAAAAATTATGAACTTACAGAAAAAGAGAGTATTCGTTACAGGCGGAGCAGGTTTTATAGGATCTACGTTAGTTAGAGAATTATTAAAAGAAAAAGCAGATGTTATAGTTTATGATAATTTTATTAGCGGTGATGTAAGAAATTTAAAAGAAGTTGCAAATGACATTGAAATAATACAAGGTGATATTAGAGATCCTAATTTATCTAAATTACTAGAAAAAAAGGAAATAGATTTTTTATTTAATTTAGCAGCTTTGCCTTACATACCGGATTGTTATAACAAGCCTTTAGAATTTTTTGATGTAGATGCCAAAGGTGCTATGAATGTTATACTAGCTGCAAAAAAAGCAGATGTTAAAAAAATTATTCAATATTCTACTTCAGAAGTTTATGGTACTGCTAAATATGTCCCTATAGATGAAAATCATCCAACATTGCCATTATCTACATATGCAGTAAGTAAATTAGCTGCTGATAGAATTTGTTATACTTTATCTTTTGAGCAAGAGATTCCAGTTGTTATTTTAAGACAGTTTAATACTTATGGACCTAGAGAAACTCAGCCATATGTAATACCAGAAATAATGACACAGTTATCAACTTCTCATAAAATTAAGTTAGGTAACATAAAAGCTAGAAGAGATTTTGTTCATGTTAGTGATGCAGCAAGAGCAGCTATTATGTTAATGAAAGCTAAGCAAGGTATTGGAGATGTGTTTAATTGTGGTTCTGGTAATGATTATAGTATAGAGTTATTAGCTAAAACCATTGGAGATATATTTGATAAAAAAATAGAGATTGTAATAGATGAAAATAGATTAAGACCGTTGGATGTTGAACTATTAAGGGCTAATTACTTTAAATTATATAAGTTAACAGAATGGACTCCTAAAATTAATTTAGAAGAGGGTCTTAATGATTTAGTTGAATGGTTCCATGACAATAATAAAAAATGGTTATGGGAAGAAAAAATTGCTCCTGCAGATAAAGTTTGGATTAAAAAGAAAGTTAGCGACGTAAAGAAAATTGTATAAAAACAAACATATTTAAATCTTTTTCTCTATATAACCTATATGACAGTAGAAAAAATAGAAGATAATAATGAATTACTTGCAATTATAATTAGGAATAAATTTAATGAAGAAGGTTTAAATTTTTTTAGCGAAGATCAGCATTCTTTTCAATTAGGCATCCATAATGTAAAAAAAGGCAAAAGATACAAAGCTCATATTTCATTGCCTTTTGAAAAACTTGAAAATTTTAAATCAAATAAAATTTATTTTGTGAAAAAAGGCAAAGTAGGTATAGATATTTATAATAACAAAGAAGAAAAGGTTGATTATTGTACTTTAACTCAAGGGGATTTAATTATATTTATTAGTGGGGGTCATGGTGTTGATATTTTAGATGATACTTATATGTTTGAAATAAAACAAGGCCCTTATCGGGGTAGAGAAATAGAAAAAAAATTTTTAGAATAAAATGATACCTGTTTGCACACCGACACTATCAAAAAAAGAATGGGAATATGTAAAAGATTGTTTAGATAGTAACTGGATTTCTTCTTCTGGAAAATATATAAAATTATTTGAAGATGGATTTAGTAAATATTGCAATACAAAGTTCGGTGTAGCTTGCAGCAATGGTACAACAGCTTTGCATCTAGCTCTAGAATCTCTTAATATTAAAAAAGGTGATGAAGTTATAATTCCAACATTTACAATGATAGCAACTGCTAATGCAATAATATATACTGGAGCAAAACCTGTTTTTGTTGATTCTGAATTAGAAACATGGAATATGGATGTTAAAAAAATAGAAGAAAAAATTACAAAAAAAACAAAAGCTATAATGCCAGTTCATACTTATGGTCATCCTGTAGATATGGATCCCATTTTAAAATTAGCTAAAGATTATAATTTATATGTGATTGAAGATGCTGCAGAAGCTCATGGAGCAGAGTATAAAAATAAAAAAACTGGTGGTTTAGCTGATGTAGGTTGCTTTAGTTTTTATGGTAATAAAATTATTAGCACAGGAGAAGGAGGTATGTTAATAACTAATAATGGAGAAATAGCAGAAAAATCTAAACTACTTAGAAATCATGCATTTACAATACCAAGATTTTTACATAAACATTTAGGTTTTAATTATAGATTCACTAATATACAAGCAGCTATAGGTCTAGCACAATTAGAAAATATAAATGAATTAGTTAATGCCAGAATTAAAAATGCAAATTACTATACAAAATTACTTAAAGATGTAGATGGAATAATAACTCCTCCTCAAGCTAAATGGGCAAAGAATGTTTACTGGATGTATGGTATATTAATAGATAATAAATTTAGATTAACTAGAGATGAAGTTATGAAAAAGTTATTTGAAAAAGGTATTGAAACAAGATCTTTTTTTATTCCAATGCACAAACAACCAATTTTTAATGATAAGAATAATGAAAGAACTTATGTAAAAGATGATAACAAATATCCAAATGCTGAAGAATTATCAAGAAAAGGATTATATTTACCTTCTAGCAGTTCTTTGAAAAAAGAGGAAATTGAATATATAGTAAATACAATCAAATCCCTTAAAAAATGATTAGTGTTATTTTACCAACTTATAACGAGAAAGATAATATTGTAAAATTAATAAATTCTATTCTTAATAATGTAAAAAATTGCGAAGTAATAGTTGTTGATGATAATTCTCCTGATCTTACTTGGAAAGAAGTTCAAAAAATTAAAAAGAAAAATGTTAGAGTTATAAGAAGAATTAAAGAAAAAGGACTTGCTTCTGCTATTGCTAGAGGCGTAGAAGAATCTAAAGGCGATGTTATAATATGGATGGACTGTGATTTTAGTCATCCTCCTTTCTTAATACCAAAATTAGTAGAGAAATTAGATAAATATGATATTAGTATAGCTTCCCGTTATGTTAAAGACGGAGCAGACAAAAGAAAATTTATAAGAGTTTTTACAAGTAGAATTTTTAATCTTTATACTCAAATAATCTTAATGTTAAACGTTAAGGATACAGATAGTGGCTTTATAGCTGTTAAAAGAAAAGTGTTTGATAAAATTAAGCTTTCTACAGAAGGTTATGGTGAGTATTTTATACAATTTATTTACGAATGTCAGCAAAATGGTTTTAAAATAACTGAAATACCTTACGTTAACGAAGATAGAATTTTAGGAGAATCAAAAACAGGAGAAAGTTTAATTGAATTATTGAAACAAGGTTTTAATTATTGTGTTAGAGTTCTTAAAATTAGATTTGAAAAATGAAAAAACAAGAATTTGAATTAATGTATAAATTAGAAAATAAACATTGG
>CAYHUI010000011.1:0-17082 GCA_964360175.1 Candidatus Woesearchaeota archaeon | reverse complement strand
TAGATAATATATCAAAATGAAAATATTATACATTACAAATTATTTTTATCCTGTTAAAGGCGGAGTAGAAAATCATATTTATTATTATGCAAAAGAATTAATTAAAAAAGGGCATCAAGTAACAGTATTTACTTCTGATTCTAGTAGAATAGATAGAATAAAAAAGAAATTTGAAATTATAGATAAAATTAAAGTAAGAAGATTTAAAACTAAATTTAAAATTGGTAATTTTGGGGTATTTTTTCCTGGAATATTTAAAGCTGTTAAGGAAAATAATTTTGATATTATAAATGTACATGTTTACAGGCATTTAAGCAATTTTATTCCATTTTTTACAAATAAACCTTGTTTACTAACGCCCCATTGGCCAAATTATCCAAAACAAGTAAGAGGAAATTTAAATTATTTCTTAGTAAATTTATTTGATATGTTATTCGGAAAAACAATATTAAACAGATATAAGAAATTGTTAATGGTAAGTGGTTTAGAAGAAAAATGGTTCGGAGATAAATTTGATATAAATAAAAATAAATTTGAATTAACACCTAATGGAATTCCCAAAGATTATTTGAAAAAAAGAAATTCCAATAATTTCAGAAAAAAATTAAAAATAAATAAAAATGAGATAATGGTTTTAATGTTGTCTAGAATTCATCAAAGTAAAGGTTTTGATCAGGTTGTTAAAATAGCTAAGTATTTTCCAAAAGGTAAGTTTGTTATTGCTGGTATCGACGGTGGATTTAGGGAAGATTTAGAAATTTTAACTAAAAACCTAAATTTAAAAAATGTAATCTTTACTGGCGAATTGCAGGATGAAGAAAAATTAGAAGCTTATGCTGCAGCTGATATTTTTGTACATCCTAGTCACTATGAAGCTTTTGGTATTGTTGTTTTAGAAGCTTTTTCCCAAAATTGTGCTGTACTTACATCTAATCAAGGAGGTTTACCTTGGGTTGTTGGCAATGCTGGATTAACTTTTAGAGATAATAATTTACAGGATTTAAGAAATAAGTTAGATAAATTAGTTAAAAATAAAAATTTAAGAAATAAATTATCTAAATTAGGAAGGAAAAAAGCAGAAAAATTTACTTATGAAAAAATTGTTAATGATGTAGAAAAGATTTATAAAAAAGTAGTTTAAGTTTTTCTGTATGTATGAACTAGTTTATTTGATAATGTTCCAACAAGTTCTGAATTTCCTGCTATAAAACCTAAATTTTTACTCTCAGGATTATAATCTTCTAACTGAGGTTTATCTATAAGAAAGATTTTTCCATTTTCCATTCTATAAAATTGCATTTTCCCACCTGCTTCTTCTACTAAAGGATATCCTCCGAACCAATCCCAAACACGTTGAGGTGGTTGTACAAAAGCGTCTATTTTTCCACTAGCAACTAAAGCTAATCCTAATGCACATGATCCATTTGAGGTTGTTGTTCTATAAGTATCAGCTACCTCATTTGAGAACCTATTAAATTTAGGATCAAGAAGTATATCTACTCCAAAATTAATTAAAATATCTTCGTCTTTTTTTACTTCTGAAACTCTTGCTTCCTTTGCACCCAATCCCATCTCTGCAAGAAATACACCTTTAGATTTTGATCCATAAACTAAACATCCATATCTAATGGATGGAGAATAAATCACCCCTATTGTATGTTCAAGGTCTTCCATAACACCAACAGATATACCCCATTCATATAATCTATTTTGGTATTGAGATGTACCGTCAAGAGGATCAATACCAAAAACTAGTTTATGGTACTGATTAAGAGAATTATCTTTACTTAAAACTTTATTAGTAAATTTTTTAGTTGGATTTTCTTCTGTTATAAACCAAGCGTGTGGAAATTGATTAGAAATATAATTTAAAATTAGTTCTTGTGATTCAATATCAGCTTCTGTTACAATTGAATGATGTCCTAAAAAGATATCTTCTTTTTCTTGAGTTTCTTCTTGTGAAACTCCAATATCCATTATAATATTTCCTGCATTTAATGTAGCTATAATACTAGCTATTAATTTGTCATTTTTAACATCATCTAAATATCTTCCAATAAAATCTGGTGTTATCATAATTATCTAACAATTAATTCTTTTTCTAATTGAGAAAACTTGAATCTATTAGGATCATTCTTAGGATTTGATATATATTCTTGATATGCTTTTTGTACTTCGGGTCTTGATAAAAAATTAACAGATTCTATCATCCAATCGACAGGGTAAATAGATTCTCCATTAAATTCTAATTGACATAATACAGATCTTGGTACTTTATCTGTTAAAAATAAGTCAAATCTTTCTAATATTTTTACACCCCCATCTCCTGTACGTCTATGAACTCTTTCTTCAATTGCATCTCCAAATCTTTTTCTTTGAAGATGTTCTAGATCAAGAACACAAACATCTCTTCTTAAAGGTGTTCCATCAGGAAGAGTTTCTCCATCAACAAGATATAATTCTTCAATTGGATATTGAACTTCCATAATTTTAATAAAATTAAAGCCTGTTTCTGGTGTCCAACTTATTGTTCCTTTATCCATTAATTTTTTTTGAAGAGTATGTTCATCGCTATATTTAAAAACATGTAGAGTGTCGTATCCGCCTCTAAAAATTATTGGAATTCTTTTAGTTCCATTTATTCTTAAATTAGTTTTTGATTCTAACATAGATGCAACTTCTTGAATTATCTTATCATATTTACCATCTTTAGAAAGTACAAGTTCATTTTTATTTCTTGTAATAAAAATTCCTTCTTGAAAAGCTTCTCTGTAAAGATGTTCATTTGTGACCCAGTCTTTTTCGCTATTTGGAAATCCATTTCTTGGAACTCTAAAACCAGCGTCTCTTGGTGCACCAGCATCTTTTTGAGAAAATGAAACATATCTTACTGTATCATTATTTCCATAAAAAACAGAAATTGCACCAGCACAAGGTGTTACTAATGGATATTCAGGAGATGCCATATCTATTTTTCCTTTATTGTTTCCTAGTTCAACGATTTTTTCTAACCAAAAATCAAGAGGTTGTTTTTGTTCTTTCTTTACAATTACAGGGTTCTCAGGAATATTAATAATTACATTTCTTGTTATTTTAGCACCTTTTCCCTCATACATCTCTAATTTTGCTTCTTTTACTAAACCTAAATATATTTCAACCATTTCAATTCGTAGTATAATAAAAAAACTTTATAAAGCTTTCTACTGTTACCACTTTAAACTCGATAAGATAAAACATTCTAAATCAATCATTAAAAAAATTTATAAAGGTTGTGTACATATATAAAATAAAAAGAGGTAATAATCCTCTAATAATTCTTAGGGGTTGGTGTAATTGAAAATATTAATAATAAAATTAGCAGCAAGAGGAGATGTGCTTAGAACTACTTCTATACTCTATGGTTTAAAGGAAAAATATAGAAATAATGAAATTTATTGGTTAACTGAAAAAGAATCTATACCTTTATTAGTTAATAATGTTTATATAAATAAAGTTTTAAGTTTAGATAAAAAAACTGCTGGAAAATTAAAAAATGAATTTTTTGATATAGTAATAAATTTAGATGAAGATTTTGAAGCTTGTAAATTAACTTCTGAATTAAAAACAAAAAAATTAATTGGATTTTATCTAGAAAATAATAAAATTATTCCAACTCCTACAGCTAAAGAATGGTATGGTATGTCTGCATTAGGAAAAAGACCTCAAAATGATATTCTAAAAAAAGCTAATAAAAAAACCTATCAACAAATAATGTTTGAAATTTTAGATATAAAACCGAAAATTTCAGATATAACATATAGATTAAACAAATCTCAAAAACAATACGCAAAAGATTTCGTAAGAAGGTTCAATTTAGATTTAAGTAAAGATATTATTATAGGGTTAAATACAGGTTCAGGTGGAAGATGGCCTGGTAAAATGTTAAGTGTAGATAAAACTGCAAAATTAGCAGAAGAACTTTACAAAAGATTAAATGCAAAAATTATTTTATTTGGAGGTAAAGAGGAATACATAAGAAATAATGAAATTACAGCATTAGCCAATGTTCCTATAATTAATCCTGGTGTTGGTAATGATTTATTTGAATTTCCAGCATTAATAAGTTTATGTGATTTATTTATTACTTCAGATAGTTTAGGTATGCATTTAGCAATAACATTAAAGAGAAAAATAATAGCATTTTTTGGACCTACTTCACCAAATGAAATTGAATTATATAATTTAGGTGAAAAAATAATACCAAAAAAAGGTTGTATTTGTTGCTATAAAACAAATTGTAATGCTACTAATTTTATTTATGTTGAAGATATATTTACTGCAACTAAAAAACTATTAAAAAAACCTTCTCTATCTATTGTAATTACAGCATTTAAAGAACCTAATGTAAATAAAGCAATTGAATCATTTATAAAACAAGATATAAAATATCCTTATGAACTACTAGTAGCTTGTCCTGACAAAGAAACAAAATCGATAGTAGATAAATATTCTAAAAAATATCAACAAGTTAAACATTTCCCTGATCCTGGAAAAGGAAAAAGCTTTGCATTAAATTTAATCTTTAAATATCTTAAAGATGATATATTAATATTTACAGATGGTGATGTTTTTGTAAATTCAAATTCTGTAAATGAAATAGTAAAACAATTTAAAAATCCTTTAATAGGTTGTATTGGAGGCCGAGTTAAATCTTTAAATTCCAAAAATAATATGTTAGGTTATTGGTCTCATTTATTAGCTGATGCGGGCGCTCATAATATAAGAAAAGAAAGTGCAAAAACTGGATTCCTAGAATGTTCAGCTTATTTATTTGCATTTAGAAATAATATTATTAAAGAAATACCATTAGATGTTGCAGAAGATGCTGTAATTCCTTATATATTCTGGGAAAAAGGTTATAATATCAGTTATGCGGAAAATGCAATGGTTTATGTTAAAAATCCTTTATCATTAAGAGATTGGATAAAGCAAAGAAAAAGAACAGCAAAAGCTCACGAAACTCTTGATAAATATGTTGACACAAAAACAACCCCTAGAGTAAAAACATTTACAAATGAAATAAAAAAAGGTTTTTTTTGGGCTTTAAAGTATCCGAAAAATTTAAAAGAATATTATTGGACTATATTATTATTTCCTGCTAGATTTTACTTGTGGTTAAATGTATTTTATGATACAAAATTTAGAAAAAAAAATTATCAAGATGCATGGGAAAGAGTTCAAAGCACTAAATAAAAATGCAAATAATTAAAATCCCTAGTTCTATAGGCATCTCTAAAAAAGGGAGTGAACTTGCTCCAGATGAAATAGATAAACAACTTGAAAGTATTTATAGCAATGAAGAAGAAAAATATCCTAGTTTTGAGATAAAAGAGCTAAAAGTAAATTCATTTAAAGATATAGAAGAAGTTTATCAAGATAATTCTATATTCATTGGAGGAGATCATTCAATTAGTTATGCTTTATTCAAATCATTTTCAAGAGAATATAATAATAATGCGTTAATAATATTTGATGCTCATCCTGATGTAGCTGAATCTAATAAAATAAACAATTATAGTTGGATTAAATTTCTTATAGATGAAAATTATATTAATCCGGAAAATATAATGATAATAGGATTAAGAGCAGCTGCATTACAAGAATTAAATTATCTTAAATCTAAAAAAATAAAATACATTCCGATGAAAAATATTTTTAACAACGTTGAAGATATTTGCGATGTTATAATGGAATTTGCAAGAAAATTTGATAAAATTTATTTAAGTTTAGACATAGACGTTGTGGATCCTGCTTTTGCACCTGGAACTAATTATCTAGAACCTGGAGGTTTAACATCTAGAGAACTAATTTATTTTATACAAAGATTAAAAATTCTTAAAAATTTAACAGCAGTTGATATAGTAGAAGTAAATCCTGAAAATGATGTAAATAATATAACTTCAAAACTAGCTGCTAAATTAATTTTTGAAATTCTGAAATAAAAACTTTTTTAAACTTCTATATAAATCAACATTATTATGAAAGATCTAATTCAAAAACAATTTGATGAACATGTTGAACTTGCAAATTTAGCTGCAAAAGAATTACCTGAATTAGTTTCTAAAGCAGCTGAAATAATTATTACAGCTTTTAAAAATGGAAAAAGATTATATGCTTGTGGTAATGGGGGATCAACTTGTGATGCAATGCATTTAGTAGAAGAAATTGTAGCACAGTATAAAAATAAAAGAGCTCCTTTACCTGCACAGCATTTAATGGATCCAAGCATAATAACTTGCTGGTCTAATGATGAAGGTTTTGAAGATGTATTTAGAAGACAAGTAGAGGCTTACGGCAGAGAAGGTGATATTTTAATTGCAATTTCAACTTCTGGAAATTCTGAAAACACTTTAAGAGCATTACAACAAGCAAAAAAACAAAATATGAAAACAATTTCTTTATTAGGTAAAAACGGAGGAAAAATGAAAGGTATTGGAGATTTAGATGTAATTGTGCCTTCTAATACAACAGCAAGAATTCAAGAAATGCATATCTTAATTATACATTCTATACTTGAAGCTATTGATAAAGAAATTCATAATGTTTAAAATGAATAAAGCTGTATTTTTAGATTTAGATGGAACTTTAGTTGAAAGTTATGGATGGGAACATAAAATAGAAAATTTTAAATTATTACCAAAAGTTATAGAAGGTTTAAAAATTCTTTCAGATAAATTTATTTTTATTATTGTTAGTAATCAATCTGGTATTGCTCGAGGATTTTGCACAAAAGAAAATATAGAAAATTTCAATAACAAATTACTTAATGAATTAAATAAAAATAATATTCATATAAGTAAAACTTATTTTTGTCCACATCACCCAGATGATAATTGTGAATGTAGAAAACCAAAATTAGGGATGATTAATAAAGCTGTAAAAGAATTTAATTTAGATCTCAAAAATAGTTATTTTATTGGAGATAAAACAAGTGATATTAAATGTGGTGAGAATGCTGGTTGTAAAACAATTTTAGTTAAAACTGGATCTGCAGGAAAAGATAGATTATATGAAGTTAAACCTAACTTTATTGCAGAAAATTTATTCGAAGCAGCTAAGATAATTTTAAATAAAAAATGAGAGCCTTAGTTACAGGAGGAGCAGGATTTATAGGAAGTAATTTAGCTTTAGAGTTAGAAAAATTGGGAAGTGAAGTTACAGTTGTAGATAATTTTAGTACTGGTAATATAAAAAATTTAGGGGGGTTTAAAGGAGAAATTATTAAAAAAGATATTTCACAACCTATCAATATCCAAGGTGATTTTGATAATATTTTTCATATGGGCTGTATAACTTCTGCTACAGTAGAAAAAGATGATAAGATATTAAAAGAAAATATTAATGGTTTTCTAGAAGTTTTAAAATTTTCAATAAGGAAAAATGCTAATTTAATTTTAGGTTCGTCATCGGCTGTTTATGGTAATGGTTATGTTCCTATGAGGGAAAATCAAAAATTAAAACCGCTTAATGCTTATGGTTTATCTAAAACTGTAATTGATCATATAGCCAAAAAAAAATTTGATAAGATAAATATAGTTTGTTTACGTTATTTTAATGTTTATGGTAACAAAGAAATTTACAAGGGTAAACTAGCGAGTATGGTTTACCAACTAACTAAAACTATTAAAGAAGATAAAAAACCAAGAATTTTTAAGTATGGTGAACAAAAAAGAGATTATATTTATATAAAAGATGTTGTTGACGCAAATATTAAAGCAGCTTCACTGAATAAAAGCGGGATATTTAACGTTGGTTCAGGAAAGCAAATAACATTTAATAGTTTAATAAAATTAATATGCAAGATACTTGATAAAGATATAAAAATAGAATATATAGATAATCCTTATGAAAAAATTTATCAAGATAATACACTTTCGTATAATTTAAATACAGAAAGAATTTTAAAATTTAAACCAAAGTATGACTTAGAATCAGGAATAAGAGATTACTTAAAAGATATTTAAGATGAAAATTTTAAATAAAATTTTTGATAAATTTAAAGGTAAAAAAATTCTAGTAATTGGAGATATAATGTTAGATAAATATGTTTGGGGTGAAGTTTCTAGAATATCTCCAGAAGCTCCAATACAAATAGTAGATGTAAAAAAAGAAACTTATGTAGAAGGTGGTGCAGGTAATGCTGCAAAAAATATTTCTTTTTTAGGAGGAAAAGCATTTCTTATCGGAACTATTGGAAATGACAATTATGGAAAGATATTGATGACTCATTTAAAAAATAGTCGTATTGAGACTAAAGGGGTTATAATACACAATAAAAAAACTATAGTTAAAGAAAGAGTTTTAGCTTTTAATCAACAATTATTAAGAATAGATCATGAAGATAAGGAAGATATTGACTATAATACTGAAAATAAAATATTTAATCATGTTAAAAAACTTATTAGAAATATTGATGCAGTTATAATTTCAGATTATGCGAAAGGCCTTATAACAAAAAATTTATCGAAAGAAATAATAGAATTGTGTAATAAAAATAATAAAATTATCATAATAGATCCTAGACCACAACATACTTCTTATTATAAAAATGCAACTTTTGTAACTCCAAATCATCATGAGGCAAGTACTATGACTAAAATAGATTTAATAGATGAATCTGATAATAATAGATTAAAATTGATAGGTACTAGACTATTACAAGAATTAAACTCAAATATTTTGATTACAAGAGGCAAATATGGAATGTCTCTTTTTGAAAAAAATGGGACTATTACCAATCTCCCAACAGTTGCTAAAGAAGTAGTGGATGTTTCTGGAGCAGGTGATACAGCTATTGCAACATTTACTTTAGCTTTAGTTTCTGGAGCAGATTTAAAAGAAGCAATGGATATAGCAAATCATGCGTCTGGTATTGTAATTACTAAAGTTGGAACCGCAACTACAAACATTAATGAAATTAAAAGAAGTTTAGAAAATCATGAAAGTTAAAAATTTTAAAGAAATTAAAAAGATTGTTGAAGATTTAAAAAAGAAAAATAAGAAGATAGTAACAACAAACGGTGTTTTTGATATACTGCATGTAGGTCATGTAAGATTTCTAGAAAAAGCTAAGCAATTGGGAGATGTTTTAATAGTAGGAATTAATAGTAACGAGTCTACTAAAAAGTTTAAAGGTGATAGTAGACCTATTAATGACGAGAAAGACAGAGCAGAGATAATAGCTGCTTTAAGGTGTGTTGATTATGTTTTTATTTTTAATGAGTTGGACCCAAGAAAATTTTTATCAATTTTAAGACCAAACATACATGTTAAAGATAAGAATTACAAAAAACATGCAATAATAGAATTAGATGTTATAAAAAATTATGGAGGCGCTTTCAAACAAATTAATTCAACAAAAGGTTATTCTACCACTAAATTTATAGAGAAAATTAAAAAATCTTAAATATATTTTTTATAATCTGAAAATTTTTTCTTATTCAATAAAAAATAATTAAATGGTACATTAGTTTTAACCATTAAATTGATTATATTATCATCAGAAACTTTTCTTAACCTATTTATTTTTCTTCTTTTTTGTAAGATTAAGTTAATATTGTAAATCGGCCAAAATAATGATAAAAAAATTGCTAAAGATCTTTTGAAATTTAATCTAAATAAAAAATAAAATGCAGAAATAAAATCTAATCCTAACGCTACTGGAAAATATTTAAATAAATTTTTTACAGAATAATTTTTAAGCAATGTAAACATATGATTTCTATGTAAATAATAAAATTTTTTAAATAAAATTTTTCTTGAAGATGCTTCACCATAATGATAAACCATAGATTTTGGAACGTATTTAATTTTATAACCCATTAGATGTATTCTCCAACAAAGATCTGCCTCATCGTAATATAAAAAATGATTTTCATCAAAACCTCCAGCTTTATTAAAAATATTTTTATCTATAAAAAAAGCCGCTCCGCCAGCCCAAAATATTTCAATAGAATCATTATACTGGCCCTTATCAATTTCAAAATTGTCTAAAATAGATCCTCTACAAATAGAATAACCATATAAATCAAAAAACCCTCCAGCTGCACCTGCGTCATCAAATCTATTTTTATCTTTTAAAGACAAAATTTTAGGTTGACATACTGCTAAATTCTCTTTTTTTGCAGATTTAACTAATTCTCTTAACCAATTTTTATCTACATTAACATCATTATTTAAAAAAACTAAATATTTTCCTTTTGCATATTTTGCTCCAATATTATTTCCTTTTGCATAACCATAATTTTTTTTATTAACTATAATCTTAATTTTAGGATATTTTTCTTTTAATAGTTCAACTGAATTATCATTAGAAGCATTATCAACAACTATAATCTCAAAATTTTTATTATTTGTTTTCATTAAATATTTTAAGCAAGAGTCTAAAATACTAAAATTATTATAATGTAATATTATTATACTAATTAGATCTACCATTTTATTTATTATAATAGTGTAAAATATTTTTTCTGTAAAATATTTTTAAAGCATCTATGAACATTTTTGGTATTGTGAAAACTGTAATATTACCTCCCCCTCTTTTATAAGTAATTACTACCGGAGCCTCTGCTATTTTATATTTTAAAACATTTGCAGCAACTAATAATTCCAAATCAAATGCAAATCCTTTAATAGTAACTTTTGGAAGTATTCTTTTTAAACAACTAGTTTTTATAAATTTTAATCCGACTTGTGTATCTGTTACATTCATCATAAAAAGCAATCTAACATAAGTTTGGAATAACTTACTTAAAATTTTTCGGTGAAATGGAAAATCTAGTTTTGATTTAGGATGATTTTTACTTCCAACAACAATATCTGCGTTTTCTATGTAATCAAAAAATTTAAAGATTTGTTTTGGATGTAAATCTAAATCTGAATCTATAAAAGTGACTATATCTCCTTTAACATAATTGAAACCTTCTTTAATTGCATTACCTTTTCCTTTATTCTTTTTATAACTAACTATTTTTAAATTTTTTAATTTTAATTTTTTCAGTTCATCTAAAGTTTTATCTTTACTTCCATCATTCACAACAATAATTTCAAAATTTAAATTTCTACTTTTAAGAGTATCAAAAATTTCTTTTATATTTTTATTAATCAAAACTTCTTCATTATATGCTGGTACTATTATTGATAATTTATGCATTTTGATTTTTTAAATTTGATAATTTTTTTGATATTAAAAAAGTATATAAAAACATAATTATAAAAATAAAAATAGAAATAAATATTAAAATCTTTACTACTGTTAATAATGTATTATGGAATAAATTTATTAAAATAATTTCTAAAATTGAACCAAAAATTAAAAACCAAACAAATCTAAATCTATCTATGGCTAAATTATAAAAAACAAAAACGTACAACATAGAAACAATACTCATGAATATTCCAAAAAAACCAAGCAAGGGGGCTATCGGTAAAAATTCTTTTCCGTATAATGTAACAACAGTAAATTTAGGGAATATAAAATAAAATAAAGTAACTGCTAAAGAAAATAAAAATACAATACTTAAAGATTTATAAAGTAATTTTCTCGAAGAAGTTTTAAGTTTATGATATTCTGTAACTTTTGGAAACATAACTTGCGTTATTGCTATTGATCCAAAAAATATTATTTTTCCAAATATTGCTAAAGCTATATAATAACCTGCAATTATAGGATCAAAAAAATGTTTTACTAGAATAATATCTAAAGTATAAAAAGATCCAAGTATAAAAATTGCTGTAAAAACCGGGAGAGTATATTTATAAATTGGTTTTGGATCAAATTTTACTTTTGGTTTTTTAAGTATTTTTTTGATAGCTGGGAATATTAAAAAGAATGGTATAACTAAAGAGAGGGTTATACCAGTAATTGCTCCATTATATTTAAAACCTAAAAAAACTAAACCTACTCCAATTATAAATTTAGTAAGACCCTCATAAATTAAATTTAAGCTTAAATTTTTAAAATCTTGTAATCCTTGTAAAGCTCCTCGATTAATTGGTAATAATAAAGAAAATACAACTGTAACACCAACGATCATTAGAGGAACAACTGTGGGTATATTAAGAAAATTTGCAATTGATTTAATAAGTGATAAAAATATTACTAAGAAAATTAAACCAAGTATTGTTAATTTTTTGTAAGATATTTTTAACAAATAGGATATTTTTCCATAAGATTTATTCACTTTTAATTTTGTAATAAAATTTGAAATTATAGTTTGAATTGCAAATATCGGTGCTATTAAAATTGTGTCTATAGATAAAACAACCCCAAAAACGCCATAATCTTCAGGACCTAATTTTCTTCCAATAATAAAATGAAACAAATAACCTGCAATATTTAAAAACATCATAGCACTAAATAACATCAAACTATGTTTGTAAAATTTGTCTTGTTTTATTTTTTTTAATAATCTAATCATTTTAACATTCTAAAATTTATAAGTTTAACATTCTTTTCTTTAATGTAATCTTTAAATATTTTTGAGGTTAATATTTTTAACTCTTTTTTTCTGTTTAAATAATCTATATTTTCATAACCCGGATGACAACATAATTCATTCACTTCTTTATCTGATAATAGACCTATAATCTTTTTAAAACTCTTCATTGAAACATTTCTTTCGTGAAGTAATCCAAAAAAATTTCCGGTGTGTTTTAAATTGTTTTTATATAATTTTTTTCTTACAGGTATAGAAAAAAAACTTAAACCAACTTTATTTAGTAATTGAATATTGTAATAACTATTATAAAATTTTTCATCTGGAACTCTTATCCATTTTAGATTATACATTTTCATCAATTTTATTGTTCTATTTAAAATACCAGGAAAAATATGAATTAAATGATGATGGCTATCTAAATGTGTCGGTTTTAAATTGGCTGAAATTACTTTTTTAATCTGAGCATCAAATTCTTTTTCAATTTCATTTAAATTAATTCTGTTTAAAAATAATTTTATCAATGTTGATGTTAAAGAAAAATTTCCTTTGCTGTCAATTAATGATTTAATTTCATTTGGATTTAAAACTGGTTTTCCTGTTGTTATATTTAAATGAATGCCAATATCTAATTTAGGATCTTTTTTGCAAAGTTTAACAGCGTCGGAAAAAGCAGGCATATTAGCCATTATACTTGCGCTTGTAACAACGCCTTTTTTAAAAGCGTAGATTATAGCTTTATTTATTTCTTTTGTATATCCTAAATCATCTGCATTTATAATTAATTTTTTCATATTAACCCCTCTTCAAATAAATTAGACAAACCATATAAAAATTGCAAATATCAATTCAATAAAAATAAAAAAATGAACTATTTGTTTTTCAGTAAATTTTCCAGTTCTTGTAAATATATGAGGTAATGAATAAATTTTTTTATAAAATGATTTTATTTTTCCATCTTTATAATAACCATAACTTTGTGCTTTTAATTTGCTTCTTAATTTCAATACAAATTCAAAAATGAAAGGTATGGAAATAATTAAAGCTGATTTTTCTATATTTCCCAAAACAGCTATGCTTACAATTACTGCTCCCAATAAATAAGTTAAAGAATCTCCTGGTAAAATTCTAGCCGGATATTTATTGTAAATATAAAATGCAAGCAAACTCATAAACGTAACCAATGCTATTAATGCAGCTAGATATCTATTATTTACAAAAGAGAATAAACCAAGCATTCCTATATAAACAATAGCCATGCCTGATTCCATTCCATTAAAACCTCCAAGTAAATTAACCATATTAGATGCTCCAACAACCATAATTGGGATTAAAATTAAAGGATAAGCTAATCCAAAATTAACAGTACCTATAAAAGGTAGATTAATAAAAGTGGTTCCTGCGTTAACTACTATTAAAGGTATTGCAGCAACTAAAGTAAGTAAAGGTTTTTCCCATTGTCTTAATCCAGGAAATTCATATTTTGATTTTCTTAGTAAATCATCAACAAAACCAATAAACATTATTAAAAAAATAGAAGTTAAAGCTGCAAACAATAAAGTCAAAGAATTATTATTTATCAACAAAGCTCCTTTTTCTGGAAAAAATGTTCTAAAAAAAATAAATGTCATTAATCCAAAAAATATTCCTATAAATAATACTAATCCTCCAGAAGTTGCTATCTTTGGCTTGTTTTTTTTATTTTGGTCTATTGCAGTTAAATTAATTCTTTTTGCAAATCTAATAAACCAAGGTGTTAAAATTAATACTATAAAAAAGCTTGCAAAAGCTGTTATAATAGTCGAATGCGTCATAATTTTGATTTAAGCTTAGGTAATTATAAAAAGCTTTCGAAAATAATTTACAAAGGATAAGTTTTAAAAAGCTTATAAATTTAATATTTTTATGTCAGAAAATAAATTTAAGAACAAATTGAATAATTTTTTTAAAAACCCTTATAATTTAATTTTAATAGGAATTTTACTTTTTGCATTTCTTATAAGATTATATTATTTTTTTATAACTAAAAACCAGCCGATATGGTGGGATGAGGGAGATTACTTAAACATGGGAAGATTCTGGGCTGATGGAATTCCAGAATGGAGAATAGATCCATTAAGACCATTATTACTACCATTTTTATTATCAATATTATATAGGTTTGGAGCTAATGAAACTTTTATACGAATTTTAATGATGTTGATTCCAGTTATAGGTGTATTTTTACTTTACTTAATTGGAAAAGAAATGTATGATAAAAAAGTTGGATTAATTGCAGCTTTTATATTAGCTGTTTTTTGGCCTTACTTATTTTATTCAAATAGGATTTTAACTGATATTCCAATGTTATTTTTATGGTTGTCAACGGTATTTTTATTTTGGAAAGGTTATGTTAAAAACAAAAATAAAAAATATATTTGGTTAATTGGAATTTTAGCTACACTTACATTTTTAATGAAATTCACTGGTATTTTAGTTAGCTTCACAATAATTATTTATTTATTATTAACTGAGAGGCTTAAAATTTTAAAAAATAAAAGTTTATTGATTATATGTATTGTAGCAATATTAAGTTCATTGCCTTATTTCATTTATGCTTATTTTAAATTTGGCAATCCATTTCGGTTTTATGTAGAAGCTGTAGGTGAAAGATATGTGTTTGATTTAACTTTTTTACAAATAAGTAGAGATTATATTAAATTCTTATTTCCCTCAATGAGCATTGCATTCTTAATATTATTTTTGATAGGTTTATTGACTTTTATAAATTTGATTCTTGGTTTTGATTTATTTTTAAAAGGCAAAGAAAATAAATTAAATTCTGATTTTTTTGTTTTACTTTGGATGATAATTCCTTTTTTAGGTATGATAAGACTTGGTCATGCTGGTCTTATAGAAGAACGTCTTAATTTTATGCTTTATATGCCTATTTTTTTAATAGCTGGAAAAGGTGTATCATTCTTTTACAATGTAATAAACAAAATAATGAATAATTACAAAGATAATATGAAAATTTATTCTAAAATTATAGCATTTATACTTATTTTTATCGTGTTAATATTTGGAGCATATAATAATATAGTTCATGCTGATCAAATAATTAAAGCCAAGAAAGATAGTTTTATACAAGTAAAAGAAGCTGGAATTTATATAAAAGAACGTACTCTAAAAGAAGATGTAATCTTAAGTACACAAACACAAGCAGAATTGCAATATCATTCTCAAAGAACTGTGGTTGGCTCTGGAAGTACAAAAGAAGAGATGTATAATCTAATAAAAGAGTTCAGGCCTAAATATGTTGTTGTAAGTATTTTTTTACCTCAAGCACTTAATGATCCAGATAGAGAAAAATTTTTCATACCAGCTCAAAATCCAGATTTATTTACACCAGTATTAGCATTTGAACCTTTTTTAGATCAACAAAGAAATATACCAATACTTATAGTTTATGAAGTTAACCAAGAACAAATTAATAATATATAACTATTTTGATTTTCTTAGTAAAACAATGTAACTTAGTAATCTAGAATCTTTTATATTAACAATTTCAAATCCTGTTTCCTTGATTATTTTTTTAATTTTATTTAAACCAGTTAAAGTGATATTTACACCATGGGACAAGTGATAAATTTTATATAAAAATCCGAAAAATGAAATTTTAGGGAATAAAATTACAACTTCGCCATTATCTTTTAAATGCTTATTAAAATTTTTAAATACTAATCTATAGTCTTTACAAAATTCTAATACTCCGCAAGATAAAATTTTATCAAATTTTTTATTTAAATTAAAATTTTCTACGTCTGCGACTTCAGTATTGATACCAAGATTTTTAGAGAATTTGACCATTTTAGGGGACAAATCTATTCCATAAACTTTGCATCCTAATTTTAACATAGGTAAAGAATAAAAACCAGAACCGCAACCAGCATCCAATATATTTTCTCCTTTTTGTGGTTTTAATAAATTAAAAACAATTTTTTGTTCTCTTCTCTTTAAATTATTTAAAAAACCTGAAGTAACTTTTTTATTATAATTATAAGCTATTTTGTCAAAATACAACCAAGGTTTCATAATTTAGTATTAAAATAAAACTATTTAAATTCTTTTCTTAAATTTACTTAGACAAAACAACTACATATTCTATATAAGGCCCTGTTTTTATAAAATATTTTTTATTTATTTTAAAGAATTTTGAGAATATTTGGATTAAATCATTTATATCTCTAATAAATCTACCTCTATCTAAAGATATAAGGATATTTGATAGAATATTTTTTTGATATTTATGAGGTAATAAATCTATAATAAAAATTTTACCTTTTGGTTTAAGTATTCTTTTAAACTCTTTTAAAATAATTTCTAAATCTAAATTATTTATATGATGGAACATAGCTAAAGCCATTATAAAATCAAACTTATCATTTGGAAAATCTAATTTATTTGGTTTATTTAAAAAGAAATTTCCTTTGAAATTTTTTTTTGCAAAATTAATATTATTAAAATCTAAGTCAACACCAGTATAATTCTCCGGTTTGAAAATAACAGAATACTGTCCAACACCACAACCAAAATCTAAAATTTTCTTATTTGATTTAACATCAAA
>CAYHUI010000010.1:11319-21705 GCA_964360175.1 Candidatus Woesearchaeota archaeon | reverse complement strand
CCAATTCCTTTAAGTTTCAGTCTTGCGGCCGTACTTCCCAGGTGGCGAGCTTAACGTCTTCACTTAGGCACCGCATGTCCACTAAGAACATGCAACACCTAGCTAGCAGTGTTTACAGCTAGGACTACTTGGGTATCTAATCCAGTTCGCTCCCCTAGCTTTCATCTCTGACCGTCGGAGCCGTTCTAGATAGGCGTCTTCACCACAGGTAGTCCTCCGAGGATTATAGCATTTTACCGCTCCCCTCGGAATACTCCTATCTCCTCCCGGTCCCTAGTTTAACAGTGTCTCTTGCACGTTGTTAAGTTAAGCTCAACAATTTCACAAAAGATTTATTAAACCGGCTACAGATGCTTTAGACCCAATAAACGCGATCGCCACTCGTGGTGCTAGGATTACCGCGGCGGCTGGCACTAGTCTTGCCCACCACTTATTCGCCAAGCTACTTACACTTAGCAAAAGATTTACATAAGTAAATCACTTGGGATCCCCTTATCGCACTTTCGTGCATTGTAAAGTTTTCGCGACTGCTGCACCCCTTAGGGCTAGGGACCTTATCTCAGTTCCCTTCTCGGGGCCAGGACTTTCATCCCCCCTACTGATCGTAGATTTGGTGAGCCTTTACCTCACCAACAGTCTAATCAGCCGCAGTCCTATCCTTGAGCGTTACCTTTCAGAGAAAATACATTCCAGTAATAATCTCCCATCCAGTATTAGCCTCAATTTCTCGAGGTTATCCTAGACTCAAGGTTAAGTTAACTACGTGTTACTGAGCATTCCGCCGGTAACCGAAGTTACCTGACTTGCATGTCTAAGTCGGATCCCAATAGCAGCGACCTCCCGCAGGATAAACGGGAATTACCGCAATCATAAAAACTAAAAGCAGGTTACTCCTAAATGTTATTACTATTAATTCTGCGTTATCCATACTTAAATCGTACTTAATGCAAATATCATTTAAGTATTCATCAAATAAAAAATCTTAAAACAAGAATATAAATTTGATTAATTAAATAAAATTCAAAATTAGAAGATATTTGTTAATGTAATTACCTTCCTCATCTTAAAATATTTTTTGATATGATAACTTATATATAAAGTTTTGTATAAATTTTTGTATAAATTTTACATTGTAAAGTTGACGGTTGATGAAAAGGTTTAAAAGAGATTGGAGAACTAGTTTTAATTTAGAAGTTTATAAATTTGAATGGTATGACTTTACCCAGTTAGTATAATTTATTAGAAAATTTTAAAATAAAATTATTTAACAGCAGCAGCTTTTCTCTTTCGTTTTTCTTTCTTCATACGTTTACGTTGCCACTTCCATCTCATCTGCCTTTTTTTCTTCCAACGTCGGCTGCTTCTTTTCATAATTTTAATTTTAATTTGTTTTTTTTTAAATGTTTCTTTTTTAAAATAAAAGTGGTAGACACTCCTAAAAATCGATATAAGCTTAAACTAAAAGTAACCTCAACATTTCCTTAGCTCTGTAACCCTATAAGCGCCAATAATTATGATTAAGGCTGCTATGTTCCCATCCTGACCTAGTTCTCAAAAAAATCGACCCTACAGGACAAAGCCTCATAGTAGATGTTAAGACTTTTAATTTAAGCTTAAACCTTTTCTTAAGATTCAGCCCCACCATAAGTTCATTTGTAGTTACAGGGGTGAACTAACCCCCCGGCCTAGTCTACCAAGATTTATAATAGAAATTTTCTTTATAAAAGTTTTTATTTTTTAAATTTTTATAATTGAAAAGAATTTATTTCTTTTGATAACTTCCTTTTAAAAAGAAGATATAAAAGAAATTTAGTGTCTTGTCAATATGTAAAAATTCAAGCTATTATCTCAAATTTATTATTAAAATTTAAAAAAGATTTCCCGAAACCTTGACCAAAATAATAAGAAGAATGAGCAGAAACCCCAGTTAATAAATCTAAAAATGTTTTTCTCTTTTCAAATTTAATTAAAGTAGCTTCTTCTATATTAGCTAATTTTTTAACTTCATTTATTGCTAATTCTTTATCTCCTAATAAATCTACTAAACCCAAATCTTTAGCTTCAATTCCTAAATAAAATATTCCAGTTGCAAGTTCTCTTACTTTTTCTTCAGGTAAATTTCTATTAATAGATATTTCTTCAATAAAAAATCCATGAAGTTTATTTAATTTCTTTTCAAATAAATTTCTTTCTTCAACATTCAAATCTTTTAATGGAGATCCGATATCTTTATATTTACCAGCAACTAATCTTTCGTAATCTACACCAAATTTTTCTAATAATCCAGAAAATTCTAAATAGGAACTTGTTACCCCAATACTTCCGGTAATTGAAGCTCTATCTGCAATTATTAAATCAGCAGAACTTGCAACTAAGTAAGCACCACTTGCACCTAATTCTGTAATTAAAGCAACAACTGGTTTTTCAGTTTGCTTAACAGCATTTGCAATTTGTTCGCTAGCAACAAATGTTCCTCCTGGAGAATTTATTTCAAGTATAATACCTTTAACACTATTATCTTTATCAGCTTTTTTTAAACTTTCTATGATATCATTAGGTATCGTTCCACTTTCAAAAAAACCAGAGTCAGTTGAACTAATTATACCATTAATTGGGATTACAGCAATTTTATTAAAGCCAAATTGATTGACATTACCAATAAAATTTGAAGTTATACTACTAATTATCCATAATACGATTATTAATATTAAAATAGTTTTTAATTTACTCATTTTTCAATCAACTCTGTTTTTGAAAGCATTTCAAAATATCTTTGTTTTTTATTAAATAAAAAATAAATTAAATCTAATATAAAAATTATTGAAAATGGTTTGCTTATATTACTAACAAAACATTGCCAAAATTTTAATTTTTTAAATTTGCTATTAACTTCTAAATTAAATAATAAACTCCCAACACTTTGTTTGATTTTATATTCCAATATAGACCAATAAAAAATACTAATTAAAGCTATTACAAAAATTACTAAGAAAATAAAAAGTATTGTGTTGATATGTTTTAATGTAAAATTTATATTTAAGCTATTTAAAATAGGTAAAAAAGGTCCTACTATGATTATATTGATTATTATTATATCTATAATATAAGCTAAAATTCTTTTCCATAAAGAAGCTATTTTCTTTTTCTTTAACCCCATTTTTACTTGATTAAGAATAATTTTAGATATATAAAGTTATTGTTTAATTAGTTGATAGAAAACCTTTTAAATTAAAAGATTTTAATAAAATCATGGCAGTTTTAAAAGTGATTGCAATTATACTTTTATTATTAGGTCTTATATCTAGGACACCTGGAATTTTTAATCCAAAATTTGTTAAGCATCAAGCTAGAAAATTTTATTATATGAATGAGAATATAATGAAATTATGGGCTATTATTGATATAATTTTAATAGTAGTATTAACATATTTACTTTTTAATAATTCTATTATAAGAGTAGAAGAATTTGTAATAAGTGGTTTTATTTTTATGATGTTAATTAAAGTTTCATTTTTATTAACTCCAAATTTATACAGTTCTTTGTTAAAAGAGATGTTAAGAATTTCTAATATGAATATTAGAATTGTTGCTTTTATAATAACTATTTTATTTTTAGCTTTAATTATATTAATATTATCTTTATAAAATAAAAAGATTTAAATAATTTTATTTATTGAAAATGCAGTAAAGGTATAAAAATGGAACTTGGTGGAAATATAGAGTTAATTAATTTTGACAACCTAGAAACTCAGAAGTTGATAGTAGTAAAGAAGATGGTTGGAAATTACGCAAAAAATATGAAAGAGGCTTCTGAGTTTAATAAATTGATTGTAACACTTAATGAAGATGAAGTAAAAGCAAATTTAACTGCTAATGGTAAAGAATATAATGCAACTGCAATTGATTCTAATTTATTTTTTGCTCTTGATAAATCTCTAAGCAAAATTATTAAAGACTTGAAAGAATAAACTGAAATTTTATTGCAGATTCTTTAGCTGTAAGAATACCAAAAAATATAGTAGATTTCTTAAAATTAAAAGATGGAAAAGAAGCTTACATACATCCGGAAGGTAAAAAAATAGTAATTGAAACAAATTAATATTCAAAAGCTTTATAAATATCTTCTTAGAGGAAGTTTATATAAGGAGCTAAAAATGGTTCAAAGAGTTGGCGGTTTTCGTAGAAAAACTAGAAAAAAATTAAAGAAAAATATAAGATCCAAAGGGAAGATATATGTAAATAAATTTTTACAGGAATTTAAAAAAGGAGATAGAGTTTATTTAAGTGCAGAACCAATGGTACAAAAAGGAATGTACTTTCCGAGATTTTATAATAAATCAGGTGTTATTACGGATAAGCAAGGTAAATGTTATAAAGTTTTAATAAAAGATGGAGGAAAAGAAAAAATTTTGATAGTTCATCCCGTTCATCTTAAAAAAGCATAATGTAAACTTTTTTTAAAAGTTTAATCAAAATAAATTTTTAGGAAGAAATTAACAAAAAAAATGACAGATGTAGAATTAACAAATGAAACTCCTATATCTTTAGTGGAAATGAGAGAAGATCTAATGAAATTAAAAAAAAGGGATAAAGAGTTAAATTTTAGAGCCAATAAAACATTAGAATATTTAACTAAGATTACAAAATCAAATTTAAAAGAAGTCTTAGAATTAAAAGATAAATTAGGAAAATTAGATATAGGAAGATTAAAAGAAAAATATATAATTAAGATAGTTGATATATTACCAAAAGACCTAGATAGTTTAAGGGCTGTATTTGCAGGGGAGGGTGTAACGTTAAAACAAGAAGATTTAAATAAAATACTTGAGACAGTTAAACCTTACACTTAAAATGTTAAAGTATAAAGTGGTTGAAAATGTTGCAACATTATGTAAAAGAGGAATATGCAATAGTACTGGATTTTTTACCTCATGGATATCCATTCGACAAAACACCAGTGCACAGAAAGACAGCAATAGCTCAAGCTATAGGAAAAGACCACTTTATATTACTAGAGCTGGTTCCTAAAAAGGGACAATTTCTACAACCTTTTGAAGAGATTTATATGGGTGAAGGCAAGCGCGAAGAAATTCATCATATTATAGGGAGGATTCCATTAAGTAAGTTAACACAAACAGCTAGAAGCGAGTTGGATTTTATAATAGAAAAAATAATAAAGAATAATGAAAAAAAATTTGTAGATTTTTTTAACACAGCAGGCCCTATTAATATAAGGAGACATCAGATAGAATTATTACCTGGTATTGGTAAAAAACATGTAGCTGAAATATTAGAGAAAAGAACAGAAAAACCTTTTACTAATCTTAGTGATATAAAAGAAAGGGTTAGATTAATGCCGAATCCAGAAAAAGCTATTATAAAAAGAATAATAATGGAATTAAACGAAGAAGATAAACATAGATTATTTGTAGGAAGATAATTTAAATATAAAGAAGTCCTTCTAATTGGGGATAATCATTTCTTAATCTTCCTAGTGCCTTCTTTTTAAGTTGTCTTACTCTTTCTTTAGAAACACGAATATCAGAACCAATCTTTTCAAGGGACCATTTCTCAGTATAATAAAGATACAAAATAAGATTTTGCCTACTAGGTAAAGTTGATAATGCTTTC
The DNA here is from genome assembly GCA_964360175.1 of Candidatus Woesearchaeota archaeon. Taxonomy (GTDB): domain Archaea; phylum Nanobdellota; class Nanobdellia; order SCGC-AAA011-G17; family CAYHUI01; genus CAYHUI01. Next base: position 16,074 of record CAYHUI010000010.1, on the reverse strand, counting down.
ATTAATAAAATTTTTAAATTTGTTTTTTCCTCTCCTCGCTCAAATTCTTTTTCTGGTCCTGGAACGAAAACACCTTTATTTTCTATATTTGGGGAATAAACTAAATCTATTTCTTCTAATTTTCTTTCATTATGTTTATAATCTCCCGCTTTTGCTAAACTTAATGGAAATACATATTTTTCATCTAATGGAATACCTTGACTCCTAAAATAAATACAAACTTTCTCTTGGTTTTCTGTATTTGGATAAGAAGTTAGATTTTCATAACGATAATAAAGACTATAAGGAATTCCTATAGCAATAGCAGCTGTTTTAGCATTTAATCCTAATTTTTCTCTCGCTCTAAATAATGCTCTATTTCTTTTTTGATTATTTACTAGAATAATTCCAAATTCAAAATATTCAGGATTATATTTGGTTTGCGGCATATATCATAAGGAATTTAATTATTTATAAATCTTTCTATTTGTAACTACTAATTAATTATTAAAGATAAAATCAAAAACAAATAAATTAATTTAATTTAAAAAAAATAAAAAGCTTTTTAAACATACAAATTTGAAAAAAATAAAATGCCAGAAGAAAAATTCAAACAAATTGTAAGACTTGCAAATAGTGATTTAGATGGGAATAAATCAGTTATTAGAGCCTTAAGAAAAATAAATGGTATAAGTTTTATGATGAGTAACGCAATTTGTATTGCTATCTTGATAGATGATAATAAAAAAGCTGGTGATTTAACTCAAGTTGAAATCAAAAAAATAGAAGATGTGATAGCTAATCCTATGAAATATAATATTCCAGATTGGTTATTAAATAGAAGAAAAGATTTTGAAACAGGTCAAAATATTCATTTAACTGGATCTCAACTTAAATTAGTTAAAGAATTTGATATTAAAAGAATGAGGAGAACTAAAAGCTATAAAGGTATGAGGCATAGTTATGGTTTACCTGTTAGAGGTCAAAGAACAAAAGGTCATTTTAGAACAGGAAGAACTATTGGTGTTCAAAAGAAAAAGCTAAAAGCAGCAATGGCTGCTGGTGCTAAAGGTAAAAAATCTAAAGACGAGGTTAAAAAATAAGATAAAGTGTAGATAAAAATGGGAAGTCCAAAAAAACAAAGAAAAAAATACAAAAATCCAACTAAACATTGGGATGCTACTAGAATTAAAGAAGAGATTAAATTATTAGAAAAATTTGGTTTGAGGGATAAAAAAGAAATCTGGAAAATCCAATCTAAACTAAGAGAATTTAGACATCAAGCAAAAAAATTAATCGGTATGAAAACAGAGCAGGCAAAAAAAGAAGAAAAACAATTACGAGATAGATTATTTAAGCTTAGTTTGATAGACAAAGATGCAAAAATAGATGCTGTTTTAGATTTAGACATAATTAAATTAATGGAAAGGAGATTACAGAGCTTGGTTTTTAAAAAAGGATTAGCTTTAACTGCAAAGCAAGCTAGACAACTTATTTTACATGGCCATATTTTTATAGATGGAAAGAAATTTAATATACCTTCTTACTTAGTTACAAGAGAAGAAGAAGATAAGATAATTTCAAATCAAAAATTACCTATAAAAGCTGATCAAGAAATAACTAAAACTAATCAAGCTACACCTGAAAAAAATGAGACTGTAAAACAAGATGAAACAAGATAAACAAAGATGGGGTATTGCAAATATTTATTCCAGTTATAATAATACAATTATTCATATCACTGATATAACTGGATCTGAAACTATTTCAAAAGCCTCTGGAGGGATGGTTGTTAAAGCTCATAGATTAGAAAGTAGTCCTACTGCAGCAATGAGTGCAGCTAAAATTGCAGCTGAAGGAGCAAAAGAAGCAGGCATTAACGCAATACATGTCAAAATCAGAGCACCTGGAGGCCATAATGGACCGATGACAGTAGGACCAGGAGCGCAAGCAGCAATAAGAGCCCTAACAAGAGTGGGCTTAAGAATTGGTACAATAGAAGATGTAACTCCAACACATACAGGAGGCTGCCGTAAAAAAGGAGGCAGAAGAGGTAGGCGTGTTTAAAATGGAAATGGAATTATTAAATAAAAATAATGAAGAATTTCAATTTATTATTAGAGATATAAATCCTATTACAGCAAATACATTGAGGAGATTGATGACAGTAGAAGTTCCAACTTTAGCAATAGAAGAAGTAAACTTTATTAAAAATGATTCTGCTTTATACGATGAAATAATATCTCATAGACTGGGTTTGATACCTTTAAAAACTGATTTAAAGAGTTATTGGCTACCAGAAGAATGTTCTTGTAAAGGAAAGGGATGTGCTAAATGTCAATTAAATTTAACTTTAACTGCTAAAGGTCCTTGTACAGTATATGCTTCTGATTTAAAATCACAAGATCCTAAAATTAAAGCAGTATTTGATAATATGCCTATTGTAAAATTAACAAAAGGCCAAAAATTAGAATTAGAAGCTGTTGCAACTTTAGGCATTGGTAAAAAACATAGTAAATTTAATCCTGGTTCAATTTATTATTTAGGCTATCCTGAATTGGAAACAACAAAAGAAAGTAATTTAGATGAATGTGTCAAAAAATGTGGGGATAATTTAAAAATTGTTAATGATAAACTTAAAATTGTAGATATTTCAAAGTGGGATGAATCTTACGAAGAAATTTGTGAAGCTAACAATGTTAAAGTTGTCAGAAGTAAAAAAGATTTTATTTTTTGTATTGAACCTTTTGGACAACTAGAATCAAAAGAAATTTTTACAAAAGCAATTGAAGTATTCAACAATAAGTTAGTTGATTTTGTTAAAGGTTTAAAAAAGGCTAATTAACTCTCGCTAATGCGGGAGTGCCGGAGTGGTCAAACGGGGTAGAAGTTTAACTGCCTAAGCTAAGGACCTACTGGCTTAGTGTCTGCACAGGTTCGAACCCTGTCTCCCGCATATAAACTTTTAGAAAAAGTGAAAAAAATAAAAATTTAAAAATGACAAAAACAACAGGACCAACAAATCCAAATTTAAAAGATTTGATCAGAGAATTAAAAACACTTTCAGCTAAAGAGAATGTTAAAATTTGGAAAGCTGTAGCTAAAAATTTAGAAAAACCTGCTAGAAGAAAAAAAGTAGTTAACATATTTAAAATTAATAAATATACAAGAGATGGAGAAACAGCAGTAGTCCCAGGAAAAGTTTTATCTTTGGGTGAATTAAAAAAAAATATTAAAGTAGCTGCATTTCAATTTTCAGATGCTGCCAAAGAAAAAATAAAAAATATGATGTCAATACAACAATTAATTAAAGAAAATCCAAAAGGTAAAAGAGTTAGGATAATAAAATAAATTTTTAAAAAAATATTAATAAAAAACAAAATGATAATAAATGCAGAAAATTTAATTTTAGGGAGATTAGCTAGCTTTGCTGCTAAGAAAGCTTTACTCGGCCAGGATATAGATATAGTTAATTGTGAAAAAGCAGTTATAACTGGAAAAAGAGTTTTTATATTAGACAAATATAAAAAAAGAGATGAAAGAGGGGATGTTTATAAAGGGCCTTTTTTTTATAGAAAACCAGATAAATTTGTAAAAAGAGCTGTTAGAGGCATGCTATCTTATAAAAAAGAAAGAGGTAAAAATGCTTTTGAGAAAATTAGATGTTATATTGGAATACCAGATAAATTTAAACAAGCAAAATTAGAAACAATAAAAGAAGCTAATGTCTCAAAAACAAAAAGTTTAAATTATATGACAGTAGAAAAAATATCTAAACATTTTTTAGGAAAATGAAAGTAATTCATACATCTGGAAAGAGAAAAAGAGCTATTGCAAAGGCGACTTTAAAACCTGGGAAGGGGATAATTAGAATTAATTCTCAATTATTAGATTTATACCAACCAGAATCAGCTAGAATGCGGATTATGGAGCCTTTAATGCTGGCTGAAGATTTTTCAAAAAATGTTAATATAAAAGTAGATGTTTGTGGCGGTGGTTGGCAAAGTCAAACAGAAGCTGTTAGATTAGCAATATCAAGAGCGTTAGTTGAATTTGCAGACGATAAAAAATTGAAACAAGATTTTTTAAACTATGACAGACATCTTTTAGTAGCAGATACAAGAAGAAAAGAGGCATATAAGCCTAATGATAGCAAGGCAAGAGCTAAAAGGCAGAAATCATATCGTTAATAATCATAGATGGTCTATTCAACAATTTCTTGATAGCCTTAAAAATAAGTCCTTCTCTAATTCCTGTTCCACTAGATAAAATATTTGATCAATGTAGAAGAGATATTGCAATTGAGATTTTTGGTATAGCTCTTATTTCTTGCGGTAAAGATCCTTGTTTTTCTAAACTTATAGCCATAAATACATTATCGCTAATTTGAATTTCTATACGATCTTCTTTACGTTCTGCTTTAATTTCCACTTGTTCTACTGTCTCACTTTGTATTTCTACAATGTCTATTACTTCAGAATAAATAATATTTGAAAATTCTTCTCCTAGTCCTTGTTTTAGATTAAACGGATCATTTTTTATAAAACCTTCAAATGATTCTGGTATTAATTCTTTTGGTATTATTACTTGACCTTTAACTATTTTGATTAATTCTTGTTTTACTTCAGTTTCTGGTGATTCAGGTGTTACTAATTTTTGGATTACATCATCCGGCAATCTAATAATAGGTTCTTTTATTCCTGTTGAGCTACTACTATCTACGACTGGTTCTGAAGGTTTTGATGGTTCAGAAGGTGGCAAAGGTTCAGAAGGTGG
>CAYHUI010000010.1:0-11219 GCA_964360175.1 Candidatus Woesearchaeota archaeon | reverse complement strand
GGTTCAGAAGGTGGCAAAGGTTCAGAAGGTGGAGAGGGTTTATTACCATTACCTCCAATTATGTCATGTCCACTTGCTTCTATATACTTAAATCCAACGATATCTTCTTCTCTTTGACAACCAGATATTGTAACAATTACTAAAAGAAATAAACTTAATATTAAGGCCTCTTTTTTCATGATATTCATATAGAATAACCACTATATATTTTTTTCCTTTTTAAAAATCAATAGTTTTATAAAATATAATAACTCTAAAATTGATAATATGATGATACCACCCCGTTGCTTAAGCTGCGGTAAGCCTGTCGGACATCTCTATGAAGAATATGATAAAAGAGTTAAAGCAGGCGAATCAATGAAAAAAGTTCTAGATGATTTAGGATTGAAAAGGTACTGTTGCAGGGGTTTGTTTATGGGCCATATTGATTTGATAGATAAAATTGCGCAATTCAAGAAGTTTTAACTTTTCTAAATGGGATTCTTGTATAATTTTTACAATTAAAACAGTAATAAATTAATTTATTCTCTCTTGTTCGAATTCTACAATTAATTCCTGGCTTTAAGAAAGAATAACAATATTTGCAAAATTTTCTTTTTAAATTTTTATCTAATCTTATATTAATTTTCATAGCTAATTTTCTGGCTAATTTTACATAACGATTAGCTAATTTAGGATCTTCTTTGAAAACTTGATCAGCTTCTTTGAATAAAATTTTGATTCTTTCTAAAGCAATTTTTTGTTGTTGGATTTTATTATTTTTTTGCATTAGTTTGAGGAATTAAAATTGGAGTTGAAGATCCCACTAAAATAAAAGGTGGACAGCTTTCTTAGCTTCCCGCATTACTGCAGTACAACTAAAAACGGAGGCTTGCTTAACTCTCTCGTGGTTCAAATAAAACTTAAACCATTCCGAGTTCGAAAAGGGATCGGGTGTACCAAGCCCCTATGGCCGTCCGAAAATATAAAATTGATAAACATTTATAAAAGTTTTGATTTTTCTTTTTTTGTAAAATAAAGTAAGTTTAAATCACCGAGAAAAATAATAATTTATTGTTAGTGATTTTTAGGTTAAATCTAAAGAAATTTTAATTGCTAAATCAACTTTCCTCATTATTTGGTTATTAAGTGTCCCCAACTTTTTGATAATCCTTATTTTATCAATAGTTCTTATTTGATTTAAGAGTACTGTAGAATTAATTTTCAAACCACTATCTTTTGATGAGATTTCTACATTAGTAGGAAACTCTTTGCTGAATATTTTAGAAGTTATTGGTGCAACAATTGTTGTTGGACTATATTCATTTCCAATATCATTTTGTATGATTAATCCAGGCCTGGTTTTACCTTGTTCTGATCCTGTAACAGGATCTAAATTTACTAAAACAATATTACCTCTTCTAATTTTCATTCTGGTCCCAATCCTTATCTACAGAAGACCATTCTTTAGTCACTTTCAAACTTTCTTTAGCCATTTCTTTGTAACCTTCAACAACTAACTTGTTTTGATTTCTTTTTTGCAATTCAACAGATTCTACTAATCTCAATATTAGATCCTCATAACTTTCTCTTCTCTTTTTAAGAGAATTAAGCTGTTGTTTTGCTTCTTCATGAATCTGTATGCTTGTTACCATAAATCTATAGTTTATCTATAGTTTATAAATCTTTCGATTTGTATGCATTGTAAAGTAAGCGGGAGTTATCTTAACTAAAAAAATTAATTCTTCTTTTTCTTTCGCTTTCTCGGCACATTCCAATAAGGACTTTGCATTTAGGATAGATTTTTAGCTCTTCAGTTATTATTTCTCGAGGAACCTATTTTTTAAGATCCGAAAGTAACTAAATTTTATTAAATTTGAATTTATTTATTTTTTTCTTTTCTACGTTTTACTAAATAAAATATCATTAATAACAACACAGCTAAAAAAGCTAATGATATTACAGGCAATGATTTAAATTTAACAGGAATATCTTGTTCATGAACTCCATTACCATTAGTTAAATTTTCTTCTTCGATAACTTCTTCACCAGTCTCAGCTTCTTTAGAAATAGTTTTATTAATTATAGTCGGAGATTCTTTTAATGGTTCTAATTCTTCTATAGTTGTTTTTTTCTTACTACTTCCACCGCCAGTTGAAGATTCACTAGAACTTTCTGTTTTTGTATATTGTACTGAATAAGTTGTAAAGTGCGTTACATTAAATTTAAGAGTGTTATTATCATAGCTGATTAAACTACATACGTCTGAAGGGCAGGCTGAATTATCTTTTAGTATATTAAATTCAGAAGATTTTATATTATAGATAGTTATTATTGCAGATTTATTTAACATAGGCAATTCTATAGGATTTAAATCGATTTTACCTTCTGAGATATCAATATTAGAATTAAGATCAGCCCCTTTACTTAAATCAACACTTCCATAAAATTCTATTTTACTATATCCGGGAACTTCTAATTTTAAATTTTCTATATTGTTTAAATTATTTAACGAAGTAAAGTTTGTTGTGCCACCTTTGAATTTATCTGCAAGTATTACTGTTATTTTTCCATTATTGATATTATTTTTATCATAAATATTTATGCAATTTATACTATAATCGTAAGCTCCTGCACTTAAATTCAATGCAAAAGTTTCTTCATCATTTTTTCTTATATCAGATTTAGTTTGATTTACAATATTATTGATTAATAAACTGCAGTCTTTTATATCGTATTTATCATTAACTGTGTAAGCCAAATTAATTACCCCATCTATATTTATTATGTTAGAATTAGCTAAATTAATTTTTGGAGGTAAGATATTAGGGGTATAACTTATACTAACTCTTTTAAGTTTTGGTGTTAAACTATTAAGTTCTGATGTGAAATAAATTTTATATTGGAAATATCTGGCATTTAAATTTAATATTTCAAATGAATTTGTATAATAAGAATTTATTCCATTATTGCCTGTAAAATCATTCCAGTTAGAGTTATCATTGCTGGTTCTAACTTGAAATTTAAGATCGGTTTTAAATAAAATAGAAGTTGCAGCTTTTACTTTTCTATTATTTTGATTAAAAAAACCTTCATCAACTTGTACTGGATTATCAATTAAACCTGGTATTTTTTCTTTAATTTTATTCCAAGTAACACCTAAATTAGTAGATTTCCATACATATTTTTTACCTTCTGAAATATATAAATATTTATTATCATCAGTTAAAATTTTTATTGCATCATCTTTGTCTATTTCATCATCACCGTTATAACTTTCGTTTACTAAAGTCCATGCAACTCCATCGCTGGATTTCCAAAAACTTGCTTTGTCGTCAACTACAAAGATTATATTAGTCTCTGGTTCAGAAAAATCTAAAGTTATATTATCCCAAGTTGCATTTTCAGCTGCATCAAAAACTTTAGATTCGTAAGTTCCAGTTAAGCTGTTAATTAATTCTATATGGTCTTTATTCCAAATTGTATTAGTATAAGTCCCTTTATTAAAATCTGATTGATCATCAATGTTAAATACAGTAAAACTAGTGGTTGTATATTTAGGAGGTCCAATATAATATAAAAAACTAGAAAATAAAATTAACAAGGCGGTGAGTACTAAAAAATCGCCTAATGTTTTTTTTGGTGTTAATCTTAAATCTCTTTTTATTTTCATTTTGTTAAAGAATTTTTAATTCTCTGGTTATTTTATCTATTAATCCTTCTTTATCAGGACCGATAGCTAAACATGTTGTAGTTGGTTCGCTAAAAAAAGTTTTTCCTGCATCTGTAATTAAAGCTGTTTTGAGTTTTAGTTTTTCTGCTGCTTTTTTATATTTTAATAAATCGTTTTTATCTTTAACTTTTAAAACAACTTTTTTCATGCCTTGTTTTTTCCATTCATCAATTTTATTTTTATCAGATTTTAAAACTGCTTCTACACTCGCATGTGAGCATTGTACAGATAATTTTCCTGCCGGCATTTTTAAATCCATTCTTACTAAAATAACTTGCTTCATTTTCTTTTTTTTCTCTGCAATGGTCTAAATATTTCTTGTGGCTGGCCTTCTGATCTAAATTTATGTTTGACTTCATGTTCTAATTTATTAAAAACTTTATGTAAAACTCTAGCTAAATCCCAGTCTGCTGCTTTTGCTGAAAATTTTAGATTAGGAACATCCAATCTTAAATGAATAGAATATTTTGCAGCTTTTCCAGTTGTATCATATTTTTTAATATCAAATACTAAAGTAGAAGTTGCTGCAGCATTTTTTAAAAATACATCAATTTTCTCACAACTTTTAGAAGCTATACTTTCTACTTCATCTTTTTCAAAACTATCTAACTTTTTTAGATCAATATATCTTATTAACATTAATTTTATTAAATTTCATCTATTTTTATATATTTCTATTTCTTACTTACAAATTTATTATCTTTAATGTAGAATCTCCATTTAAGATTTTTAGCTTTAGAAATTCCAATTCTTGTAGTTCTAATGATTTTAAAATTTTTTAGAAGCTTGTTATCTAAAATTTTTATTTTTTCATTAAGTGAAGTTCCATTTAAAATTTTATCAATATTAAAGGCTTGGCATAATTTACCAGGACCGTTTGTTAAATTATATAATTCATTAGTTTTTCTTCTTTTTTGCATCAATCTAATATTATTTAGTGGTTGTAAAGCTCTTATTAAAACTGCTCCTGGTTTATTTTTTTCAGTAGTGATATTTAAACAATACCAATTTCCGTATGTAAAATAAATATAAAATTTTGCATAAGAATTAAACATTAAAGAAGATCTATTAGTTTTATGAAAAGCGTGAGAGGCTTGATCATCTTTATATGCTTCTGTTTCTACTATAATACCAGAATTATTTTTATAACTTAATATTTTACCTAATAAATCTTGAGCTACTTTAACTGTGTCTCTATTAAAAAATTCTTTTTTAAGAATTTTATTATAAATTTTTAGATATAAATTCTTCAATCTCCTTTTTCTTTTTTATGCTAAGTGAAACCTCTAGACCATAACTTGTTGGTTTGGATAATAAGAATTCTTCATTTAATAGATCCCCAATAACTTTTTTAACTTCTTTTTTATTTTTAAGAGAAGGAGGCAGACCTTTTGATAAATTATGAATGCTTGTATGTTTATGCATCCATATTCTTTGCCTTACTAGTTTTCTTAAAATATGTTTTTTTATTAAGTTATATTCGTTCATATGTTTAAAAGAGGGGTTGGTATTTAAATAATTTTTCATTTAAGAGCTCCTTTTTAGTAATTATTAAATTACTAGACTAGATTAATAAAATAGAAGAGTTTATAAACAACTTTATTTTTAAATAATTTATATAAAATGGGGAAGAAAGAAACAAATATGGAAGAAGAAAAAAGTGTATTTAGAGAATATTTTGGAGATTCTCCTTATATTAAAGTTTTAGATTTCCTATTAGCAGGACAGGATTTTGATTATAGTATGACAGACGTTGCTAGAGGAGCAGGTGTTGGTTGGAGTTCATTCACATATGTTTGGAAACAGCTTTTAGATAAAAACATAATTGTTCATACAAGAGATATAGGTAATGCAAAATTATTTAAGCTTAACAAGGAAAATCCAGCTGTAAGGAAATTAATTAAGCTAGATTGGGAACTTACTAAATTAGAAACAGATAAACTTTTTGAAAAAGAAGGTTGGACTAAAAAAGTTAAAGCTATTTCTAGATAAAAATTTTATTATTTTAAATGAAACTCTACGATATCGCCTTCTTCTAATTTATGATTCAAACTAACCAAAGCGCCGTTGTATTTTGTACTTTTACCCCAAACTCTTGAATACTTGAAATTTTTAACAAAATCTTTGTGCACTATATTAGCCAAATCTTTTATTGTTGAACCTTTTCTCATAGCCACCGGTGGAAAATCTTTTTCTTTTCCAGGAGTTTTTGTATAAACATAAATTAAGTTTAAACTTTTCCATATTTTATCTTTTAAATTTTCTACATCATCTAAATAAGATTTGTCAAAATAAAATTTAGGTAGATTTATATCAGCTTTCCATAATTCTTCTTCTAGAATTTTTCTTTCCTTTTCATTATTAAACATTAAGATGATTAGATCAGCTTGTTTTATTAAAGCTAAAAACAAAGGCCCTTTTTCCTTCTCTTCAAAATTTTCAGTAACAGCAGGAAATTCTACAACTTGTAATTTAATACCTTTATAATCCATTGTTCCAACTTCTGGTTTTTTCGTTGTAAATTCATAAGGTGCAATTAAAGGCTTGGCATTTGTCAGCTTATTTAACAAAGTAGATTTCCCTGTGTTAGTTAAACCAACTATGACTATTTGAGCTGCTCCTTCTTTTTTAATAGAGATTTGATATTTTGATTTTTTAGCTTTAAGTTTTATTTCTTTTTCTCTTTCTTCCAATCTTTTATATTTTGCTAGATTTGTTTTAATTTGTTTTAATAATTTTTCTGCTGACTTATGTTTGGGAGCTAGCTTTAACATATTTTCAAGAGCTCTAATTTTTTCTTTAACAGTTTTAGCTTCTGTATAACCTCTTTCAGCTACTTGATATTCTTGTCCTGGATTTACTGGCATTTTTATATAAATATATTATTAGTTATTAAATTTTTCCGAAAGATTTATAAATAAAATATATAATCAAAAATATTATTAAGTTGGGGGATAAAATATTATGAAGATAAAAAATAATTTTAATTTATTTATTATATTCTTAGTAGGTTTAGTTTTAAGTGTAAATATTGTTAATGCTGCTATTGAAGTTGAAAGTGAAAGAACAACTTCTAGACCAGTAATTGATGGTGAGTTTACTAGTCCAACTGAATGGACTAATTCACGAGTAACTGAATTTTGGTATGATGAAGGTGGTGGGTTTCCAGACGGCTGGATTAAATTTTATTTAGCAAACGACGGTGCTTATTTATATGTTTTAGGAGATATAACACCTGACAACCTCAAAAATGAGGATGATTTTATGTCTATTTATGAAGGTGATTATGGATGTGATTATGAATATACAGCTGATGGCACTAAGTATTCAAGTTGTGGTGATTTTGATGTAGCTGTCAGCTTTACAAATAGTCCAAATGTAACATATGAACATAGAGTTTTTGAATTTGCACTTCCAATTTCTGATTTTACTTCTTTAGAAGATAGTGGTGAAACTTTAAGCCTTTACCTTGATGGTTATGGAACATTGCCTAGTTGGGAATATCCTGAATCAGATACTTTAGAATTAACCTTAAAAAGATATGCTCCTGAATCTTTCAATTCAGTATTTCCTGTTGATTTTGATTTAGATTTAATTAATGATATGGAATATGGTGATCCTGATTCTGATGGAAAGAAAGATGTTGTTGTTGCAACAGAAGAAACAACAATTCATGTTTTAGAAAATACTATTGACAATATTTTTGAAGAAGTTTGGACTTCTTTGGAAGTTTTGCCAGCTTACAATTTCTTGACTTTAGTTTTAGGAGATACAGATGGTGATGAAAAAAAAGAGATAATAGCAGGAACTGATACAGCATTTGATGGATGCGGCCATGTTTTTGTATTAGAAAATACATTAGATGATGAATATTATGTAGCTGATGAACTAACTGCTGGTTCTTGTTCTGCAACAGGTTTCTGCGAATCTATTCCTGATGAACCAACTTGTTCAGGATTTGCTCCTGCTTGTACTTGGGATGGTGTATTATGTATAAGCACACCAGGATTTTGCGATTCTATTGAAGATGAACCAACTTGTTCGGATTTTGCTCCTGCTTGTACTTGGGACTCAGTATGTTTTGAAAAAATAAATGATATAAGTGTAGGAGATGCTGACAGCGACGATAAAATGGATATTGTAGTTGCAGAAGATTCAGGCTCAACAGTTCATGTTTTTGAAAATTTAGGTTTAGGAGAGAATGAGTATGAAAAAGTTTGGGATTCTTCATCTGATGCTTCAGGCCATGTATTCACTTCATTAGGAGTAGGTAACTTAGATGGTGATGGCTTTCCAGAGATTGTAGGTGGTACTGATACAAGCTATGATTTTTGCGGACATGTTATTATATTTGAGAATGTAGCTGACGATGATTATGATGTTGTTACAGATATAAGCTCTGTTGAAACAGGCGGCTGGTGTTATGATACTTATTATTGTGAAGACGACATCCAAGATGATCAAGATTGGTGTGAAGAAAGTTCGCCTTATTGTTATTGGGATGATTGGGATGGATGGTGCTATAGTGATGATTATTGCGGAGATGAAATTGGGGATGATAAACAATGGTGTTTAGACAGCGATCCTTTCTGTTACTGGGAGCCTGATTATTCATGTCCAGGAGAAATAACAGACATTGAAACAGCTGACATGGACGAAGATGATACAAAAAATATAATATTTTCAACAGATGGTTCAAGTGTTTATGATTTTGAAAGCGTAGCTGACAATGATTATGAGCAAAAATGGAGCTCAAATGAGAATGATTATACTGAAGGCTATGCTGTTTCAAGTATATCTATAGGTGACCAAGACGGTGATGGCAACTTAGAAATATTTGCAGGAACACCTTACGATGACCTTGTATTTTCATTTGAAAACACCGCCGGAAGATACTATCTTAACTATTTAAGATATTTATTAGAATATTTTCCAATTAACGATGTTGAAATAGCTGATAGCGATGGCGATGGTTTAGGAGAATTTATAACAGGAACTTATGGTTATACTACATTAAGAATTTTTGAGGCATATAATGATATTGATTTTGATGGTGTTGCTGATGAAATAGACAACTGTGAGGAAACACCAAATGCAGACCAAGCTGATAGTGACGAAGATGGTGTTGGTAATGTATGTGATAATTGTGTTGATATATCAAACCCAGATCAAGCTGATTCCAATGGTAATGGTATAGGGGATGCTTGTGATACAGGAGGAGGAACACCAGCCTCTGGTGGAACAGGAAACATTGGAAATTCATGTAGTAATAGTTGGGATTGTTCTGGATGGAGTGATTGTCAATCAGATGGAACCCAAACAAGAAGTTGTAATGATGTAGGAAATTGTCCTGGTAGTTTTGCATCTCCAGAAACATCAAGAGGTTGTACATATATTGCACCAGCAGCAACAGGAGGAGCAGCAACAACAGAGACAGAAAGTGAAGGAGGAGGAATAGGGGGTGGAGGAATAACAGGAGCTGTAATTGCAGATTTTATAAGAGAGAACGAGAAAACAGCAGGGATTATAGGTTTACTTTTAGTGTTGGGTTTAATTAGCGGACTTTATCTTCTTAGTAAGAGAAAATTAAGTTAATATCTTCTTTATTTTGTTAACATATCAATTTTTTCATTGTTTTTTAATTGAAGTTACTTAATTTTTCTGTATTAATTAGACTTCCAAAAGACTTTTAAATTAAAATACGGATAAAACTTCATGGTAAATTCAGATATAGCTGATTTTTTACAATTAGGTTTTTTTAGACTGATTGCTGCAATTTCAATTTTATTAATGGGATTAGTTGTTGGAAGGTTTCTTGGAAAGTTAATTGAAAGAATTTTAAATGAACTTGAATTAGATGAAGTGCTAAAAAAACATTTAGGTATTAAGATACCATTAGAACATTTAATAGGTAACATAGTTAAATTTATAGTTTATACAATAGCTATATTTTTAGCTTTAAACCAGCTTGGATTAACAACAAGATTACTTTATATAATTTTAATTATAATATTTGTTATTCTAATAATATTTATAGTATTTGCACTTAAAGATTTTATACCAAATGTTGTAGCTGGTTTTTTAATTTACCAAAGAAAAATTGTTGAAATTGGAGATGTAATAAAAACAGATAGCATTAAAGGTAAAGTTATAGAAATTAGCTTTATTGAAACAAGGATAAAAACCAAATCTAATGATATAATTGTTGTTCCGAATGTATTTTTAGTTAAAAATTTGCTTACTAAAAAAGAGAAAAAGTTAAAAAGGGTAAACTCTAAGTAAAATCGATTAAAATGTTATACAAATTTGATGATGAAGATGGAAATTACGACGATGATGACGACGGTGGGGAATAATTTTTCTTTTTTTTATTTATTTAGCTTTGTGTTCTTCGTACAATTTGGCTAATTGATTAGCAAATTTACCACCCGCTTCTTTTCCATAAATTAATAATAAACTTTCTCCTAGTAATCCTACTAAACTATCTAAATCAAAATTTTGTGCAGTAATTTCAGGGGCTGCTAATGCATTCATTTCTTCAGCAATTAATTCTAATCTTTCAACCCTTTCTTTATTGTAGCCAGGAATTAAATTTGCATCATCTTTTAAATCTGGAGAATATTCAAAATACTTTCTTCTAGGTTTATTTCTTAAATAATCTAAATTTTCTGAAAGAGAAAATTCTCCCCAAAAAGCAGGTACCACTCTAAGTTCATTACAATAATCTGCACTTACCCCAGTTACCGGAACAATTTGAGGTAAGCCAAATATTTTAGAAAATATAATATCTGGATCTATTTCTTTCAAAGAACTAAGCATTCTAAATGTTTCTTCAAATATTTTTCCAATTTCTTCATCAATTTTTTCATATTTTCTTTCAACCATTTTAATTAAACATATTTGTTACCACTTTTAAAGAAATAGATAATATATAAACCTTTCAGTTTTAACTCAAAACATTTTTAAACAATATTTTAAATATATTCTCTTAGGCGGAGATAGCGAAGTGGCCAAACGCAACAGCCTCAAGAGCTGTTCCCGTAGGGGTTCGGAGGTTCGAATCCTCCTCTCCGCATTTCTTTCATTTTAGATACAGAAAAGTTTATATATAAATAATATATAATCCATACATAGGTGATTATATATGAAAAATGGTTCAACAATTCAATTAGAAAAAAAAGTTATAGAACAATTAAAAAAAGCAAAAGAATATCCTAGACAAACCTATAATGAACTTTTAGATAAAATGAGTAAAATTTTCATTGGAATTAAAGAAAGAAACCAGTATGATGAATTCTTACATAAAATTCAGCAACATAAAATGAAAGAACTTTGGGATAACAAAGAAGATGAGGTTTGGGAGAATGCTTAAATTTGGTAATGTTGTTTTGGCAGAAATTCAATTTACTGATACTTTTGAAATAAAAAAGAGACCAGCAGTGGTTCTTTTTGAAGAATATGGTAATGTAGTTGTAGTTGGTATAACAAGCAATATAGAAATGAAAGG
>CAYHUI010000009.1:0-24341 GCA_964360175.1 Candidatus Woesearchaeota archaeon | reverse complement strand
GTTCCATTTGTAGCAGATATACTTCCAATAGTGAAATTAGATATGTTATTTGTATACCATGTTATATTGTAAGTTAAAACTTCTCCTGCATCGTTATCGCTAGGTGTAAATTCTACATTTAAATCTTGAGCCGTTTGATTCGAGCCATCTGTGCTGTTAATAGTTGGAGATGGATCATTTGGAACTGTATTAGCAGCACCTGTAACATTTACAAACCATTCTTCAGAACCTATTGTAAAGTTTTGAGTTTCAAAATGATATAAAGTTATATTATATGCTCCTGCTGTATCATATAAAGTTATATTTTCTATTGGAGAGGTTCTATTATCTATTAAAATAGTATCATTGTATAAAGTAATTTCTCCTTCTCCTGTTACAGTATAACCAGATATATTTACATGTTGGTTTGGACTTATAGTCCAATTAGCCCTGCTTCCGTTTAAATATAGATTAACTATTGCTACATCTTGTCTTACTTCATAATATAAAGTATCTGTAAAGTTTAGATTATTACCAGAATCATTAGCATACCATCTATAAGAATGATTACCTGCCATAATCCCTGTAATATTAAATACAAATTCTCTATTAGTCCAATTCCAAGTTGTTTCATTTACAAAGTTAGCTCCAGTAAAATTATGCTCGAATAAAACTGTATCCAATCCCACCCCCCCAGCATCATCTGTTACAGTTACATTAAACTCATAAAATTCAGATACGTTATAAATAGCTGGTTCTGTTGGTAATTCTCTTTCAATATCAGAAAAAGATGGGGGGGTTGTATCGCTGGTAACATTTAACGAAATATAATCTGTTAAAATATCTGAAGTAGATATTGGAGAAGCAGTATTTGAACTTAGATTAGATTGTACTAAAATATAAACTAAATTATTAGAATCAATATAATTTGCTAAATTTGTTGTGATGCTTAGACCACTATAACACCAAGTCCAAAAAAAAGAGCTTGAATCTGCTTCACATATAAAAAGATTTTCCCAATTTGTACCATCCCATATAGAAAGATTAACTGCTGTAAAATATGTCCCAAAAGTTTGGTCAATACGCCCACCACTTATATTAAACCAGACATCTATTTGTTGTACAGTAGATTCAGTTTCAGTTAAATTAAAAATAAATTTATGTAATGCATACGAACCAGTGGGAGAAACCACTTCTTGTAAAGCATATTTATCACCAAATGTTGGGTCTGTATCTGCTAAAGCTTCTACATTAGTATAATTATTTGCATTAGTAGTTAAAGGGTCTTGGTCAAATTCTGTTTCTGATTCACAATATACATTACCATTACATCCTAATGTCAGATTACTTCCATAAGTAGCGTTATGCGTAGTGCTTGGATTTATAATGCCAGTAAAATCATAAGTTTTTACAGGATCTACTGCAATAAACCAAGGTCTTGCTTCTCTAAATATTTTTTTAATTAATTTTTCCTTATAAATTAATTCAACTTCTCCAATACTATATAAATAAGGCCATATTTCAGGAACAGAATAAGTATAGCTAATAAAAGTTTTTTTATTAGTTAAATCTTTATTCCAAGTTAATACAATTTCATTATCTTTTTTTTCTATAATCGCATCTGTTTTTATATTACTAAATTCTTTTGGTAGATATTCTTTAATCATAATATTATCTACGTCAATAAAACTTTCAATATCAATTCTAACATCAAATGAATCATAATTTTTTGCATCAATTTTAGATTCTGCATTTCTTATAATATCAAATTCATAATTTTGTTTAACTAGAAAATCAGTTTTGAAATTAACTTCTATATCTTGTATTAAAGCTTTAGCATCTATAATATGTTTACCTTCTATTTCAGTTAAATAATTAGATGTATAAACACCTTTATCACTAGTTTCTAAAATTTCATTGTTTTTACTAGATAAAATTTCAATTTCATTATCAGGATTAGTAATTTTTAATTCTATATCAGCATTACTAACAGTATGCCCTTGTTTATCTAATACAACTATTATTAATTCTGCTTCTTCATTTACTTTATAAATACTTTTTTTAGTGTTTAAGCTAATTAAACCCCACTGAAATTCTTTTTCATCAACATAATTACCTTTTTTTAATATTAATTTATATAAGCCAGCTCTAAATGCTTTTTCTTTTTCTAATTTAATGTTAAATCCTTCACTAGTTTTTTTAATTTCTTTTTCTAGTTTTATTTCTTCTCCAATTGGATTTATAATAGAGATATCTAAATTAAAATCTAAAATTGCTAAACCAGTTATTTTATTACCTTCTTTATCTAAAAATTGAACATTAAATTCTGGTGATTCGTCTGCTGTAAATGTATTTTTATTTTCTACTATCAAAGTTGTATCTTTAAAATTATATGTTGTAAAACTAGGTTTTAATAAGAAAAATCCTAAACTTAAAAATAAAATTATTAATGTTAAAGTTAATACTTTTTTGTTAATACTAAAATTATTTTTACTAGATAAAATTTTTTCTTCATTATTTTTAATATAGTTATTATAGTAATTTAACCATTCATCTAAATTTCTTCCTTTTAATGGTTTATTTAATTCAGAATCATATTTTTTACTAGTAATTAAACCTTGATTATATCTATAATTTAAATCTTCTTTAAAATTAACTAATCTTTTTTTATAAATATTAGCTAAATTTATTTTTCTATTTAATTCTTCTATTTTTGATTTTTTACTCTTTATCATTTTCATTATTTTCTTCTATTACTCTCTTAATCTCCCATGTAGTACCATTAAATATAAACTCAACTTTACAACCATGAGAAAGTTGCATAGCTGTAGCTATGGCTTTAGGAATAGTTACTTTTATCTGACCGTTTTTAGAGAAAAATACCTTAACCATAGGCCTAAAATTATACCTTTTTTTAGTACTAAAATTAGGCCTATTTATTTATAAAGGTTTCGGTTTTTCTGGCTTTACCCGATAAGTCATACTTTTCGGAGACTATTCAGGCAAAGCCTAATAGAAAATAATAGCGGGGGTTGGATTTGAACCAACGACCTCCGGGTTATGAGCCCGACGAGCACTCCTGACTGCTTTGGGCAACATTTTCTTATGTTTCCACCCCGCTATAATCAAGAGATTTACTCCCCACTTTAATTGAAAAATGCTCTATCTTTTTAAATTTTTGTATTAGAAACATTTTTAAAATAAGTAAAATATTTTAACTATATGCTGGGGTCGCATAACTTGGTATTGCGCAGCACTGCTAATGCTGTGTCCTTTGGACGTGCGGGTTCAAAAATCAGACTAAGGTTAAATACCTCCTGATTAGAAAGTCCCGTCCCCAGCGCTTTTTAAACTAGTTATAAAATTTTATTATATACATTTAGAAATATTTTAAAAAAAGATTAAATTTTATCAGTCCTTTTATATTCTAAATTTAATTCTTCTAATATTTTTAAAATTCTTTGTTTTTCCTTACCTAAACCTTTCCAATCAAGTAAAATAAAATCTAAATTTCTTTCTGCATTATTAACAGCTTGTAAAATTAATTCTTTATCTAAATTTTCTAAATTGTATTTAGCACAAATATAGCTTATTGCAATATTTGTATTTAACATTATTTTATTAAAATTAGATGGATAATGAGTACTGCCAATACCAAAAGTAATTTCATAATTTTGATTTTTAAATTTTGATATTGCATTAATAATAGTATTTGCAATTATATTTCCAGCTTTTTTATCTTTCCATTCTTCTTCAGAAGGTCCTATTTCAATGAAGATAGCTGGTTTATTTAAAAATGGACCGTGGTGTGTTGCTTCTATTGTAACACTGTAATTAGAATTTTTAGCTAAACTGTTTAATTCTAAAAACATTAATTTAAGCATGGAAGCATTTACCTTGCATAATGTTTTATCTCTCCCTCCAAAATCAATTTCATTAAATTTTCTTTTTCCAAAATTTCCAATGCTATGTATAGTTAAATTTTTTATTTTACTTTCTGATTTATGCATAGAAGCGAATATAAATAAATCTGCTTTAATTTTATCGTCGATATTTTCTGCATAAATTAAATCTTGATCAATTGTATATAATTTAGTATTATCTAAAGAATAAACTTTTTCATTTTCAAATTCATCTAGCTCTTTAAATTTTTTTAATTCTAATAAATTTTCTTTTATATTTAAACTTGCTAAATCTTTTTTTGAAAATATTATTGCAATTTTCATATAAACAAGAATTCAGAAACCTTTTTATATATTGCTAATAAACTTTTTAATATGCATCTATTTATAAATACCTTAATAATTTTAATAGCATTTCTTGGTTTTATAGCTGGGATAATATTAGCATTTAAAACAAAAGAAGAATTTAAATCAGGAAAAAAATATTTTTTAATATCGGAATTTATTATTCTATTGATTTTAGCTTTAATTTTTTTATTTAAAAGTTCTTTAAGTTACTCTTCTTTAATTTTATTTGTAGCAGGTGTATTAACTACTATTCTAGTTAAAAGAATTTATTTTTATTTTGGTTTGGCTTTATTTTTAAGTTTTTTATTTTCAAAAGATTTTAATTTGTTAATAGCTTCATTAATATTCATTTATGGCTTGTCAGAAGGAACTTTAAAAACTAATGCTTTATCCTATAATAAAAACAAACTTAAAAATTTAATTATCTTAAATTTGATTTTATTTTTACTACCTTTTTCACTTTTTTTAATAAACAATATTATAAATTATATGAATATATTTTCAGCTTTTGTTTCAGCTGTATTTTTTACTTTATTATTTAACCGAAAGATTTTTATAAGTAATATCTATAAATAAGTTATGCAAATAGTTAAAAAAAAAGAGATTTTTAGTTTTTTATTCTTTGTTTTAATAATAGGTGTTTTAGTATTTATATTTTCAAATGCAACTCCTAGTTCTACTGGTTATGTTATAGGAGAACCATTCTTAGAAGAAACAACTTACGATCCTGAAGAAGATATCGAAGGTGAAATTTCCTTAAAATTCAGCAACGAAGATTTAATACCAAAAGATGCAGTTATAAATATACTTATAGGTTCGGATAGAGAAGATTTTAGGGATAATTATATTATCTGCAGTTCTGTTTGGGATCCTGTTTGTGGTGATGATGGGAAAACTTATGCAAATTATTGTTATTTAAGGCAAGCTGATGAAGATTTAGATCATATTGGAGAATGTAATCCTGGGACAACTGGTGGCGCTGTAGTAGATGTTCAAGGAAATTTTTTATACCAACTTAGAAAATTTCTATTTGGCGATCAAACTTCAAAAATAGTCGGAACTCATTTAGATAGCTGTAGTGATGAAGGTTATGAATGTTGTTATGCTGGATTAGGAACTGACGAATATCTTGAAAATCTTACTTGCAATGAAGGTTACGAATGCTGGAGTTCTTGTAATAATGATGTTGATAATATAATATTAAGTTTGCCAGAATTTATAGATATCTCTGATTATAGAAATAAAGGAAATTACCAATATGGTAATTATAAAAATGTAAATGGACCTGATCCACTAGGCCAAGGTTTTGGTTTTAGTGCATGTGAAAATATTGTTGAAAGAAGAGAAGATTATGCCAGTGCAGCTGCTGTTTATAATGCTCCAAATGAAGAACCAGTAAATGTTCAAGAAACTGTAACTTTATATCCTATTCATGATGCTTATTTAAAAAATATTGATAATAACTTTGAAGTAGTTGATGATAATACTCTTGTAACAGGTCCTATGATACCTGGAGAGTCTCATACTTATTTAAAATTTGATTTAACTGGAATAAGTGGTATTACCTCTGCAACTTTTCATCTTTATCATACTGGTGTTGCTGGGGGTGTTAATGTACCATTTAATATATTTAAAATAAATGATTATGGTGTATTAGACTTTAATGACTGGGAACCAAGAAATCAAATATTCATTGCGCAACGTAACGCAATTGGTGGGGAGTGGATACAACCACTAGATGTAACTACATATTTGACTGGAAATTCTTTGAATTCTTTTTTTATGAAAAATGCAAATAGTGGTTTTAGAAGACATTGGTTCCGCTCATCCAACTATAATGGAATAGATTTTGATCCACATCTTGAAATTACTTATAATTTACCTCAAACACATCTAGAATGTGTTAATAATCAATGTGCTTCTGTAGCAGGATCAGGACAAAATCAATGTAGTAATAATAATGATTGTATAACTCAAACTACATGTAACCAAGCTGGAGGTATTTGTAGTAATGGTTGTAATATTGGATATTATGAATCAAATTTATATTGTGCTTCTGGTGTATGTTGTAGGCCTTTAGATAAATCATGTATAAATTGGGATAGTAGTTATACTATCAATTTAGAAGATCTTGATATAGAAGCTCCAGAATCTCCAGGAGAATATGAGATAACTGTACAATTAATCCATAATTTTGATGGTGAACCTCCTTTACCAGAAAAGCCGCAAGCTAACGAACCTTTACTTTTATTTGAAGAATATATCCTTTTTAAGGTAGAAGGAGATGCTTGTGAATCAAATTATACTTGTTTGAGTTGGAGCACTTGTATTAATGATCTTAGAACAAGAACTTGTAATGATTTAAATAATTGTAGAAATAGTTATACACAAACTGAAAATTGTACCATACCTCCAACTTGCATAGAAAATTGGCAATGTAGTGATTGGTCTGGATGTATAAATGATATTAGAACAAAAACTTGTAATGATGTAAACAATTGTGGAACTACTCTTAATAAACCAGCTGAAACCGAATCGTGTCAAACTTTTGAAGAAGAACCACGAGCTGGTTTTCCAATTTGGATATGGTTTGTTTTAATAGGTATAGTTGTTTTATTGATCATAGGTTTAGTAACTTATTATATAGTTAAAAACAAAAGAGGATTTATTGAAGAAGAAACTGAAGCTTTATCTAGCGGTAAACATCCTGCTAAAATTTCATCCCAACTAGAAAATTATGTTAAATCTGCATTAGTAAGGGGTGCTACAAAAGCTCAAGTTAGAAAAACACTTTTAGATGCTGGTTGGTCAAAAGACGTTGTTGAGAAAGTTTTAGCTAAATATTAGTTAAATATTTATAACTTTACTATTTCTCTATATTATGTTATATTTAATTAGCCTTGGTTTAAATGACGAAAAAGATATGAGTATTAAAGCAGTAGAAATAGCTAAACAATGCGATGTTCTTTATTTAGAGTTGTATACTCATTATAATAATATAAATATTAATAAACTAAGTAAGTTTCTCAAAAAAGACATTAAAGGAATTCAACGTAAAGATCTCGAAGACAACTCTTCTTATGTAATAAATGAAGCTGCTAAAAAAAATGTTGGGGTTTTGGTTGGGGGGGATTGTTTATCAGCCACTACTCATATATCTTTAGTTAAAGAAGCTAGAGAAAAAAAAGTTAAGGTTAATATAATTCATGGTTCTTCTATATTTACTGCAATAGCTGAAACTGGTTTGTTCATTTATAATTTTGGTAAAACAACTTCTATCCCTCTTGAAAATAAAAATATTAAAACTCCCTATAATATCTTACAAGAAAATTTAAAACTTGGTTTGCATACATTATTTTTACTTGATTTAAAACCAGAAGAAAATTTTTTTTTAAGTATAAATAAAGCTTTACAATATTTGATCGATCAAGGTTTGAATAAAAATATATTATGCGTAGCTTGTATCGATTTAGGTGGTAAAAATCAAAAAATAAAAGTTGAGAGGGCTAAAGAACTTCTAAAATATAATTTTAATATTTTTCCTCAATGTTTAGTTATACCAGGCAAATTACATTTCATGGAAAAAGAAATGTTAGAACAATGGAGATAAGTAAGAATAGATATACTAAATAATTTAATCAGAATATATCCCCTATCTATTGAAATTTACTCTTCCTCTTCTTCCTCTGCGGTATTTTTTTCAGCTTTTCTATAACCTTTCATAAAAGCTTCTTCTTCTGGGGAGATTTCATCGCCTTCTTCTAAACTTTCTACTACCTCTTCTTCATAAATATCTTCTTCTAATTCTTCTACAGCCTCGATCTCTTCATCTTCAGTCATTTTACAATATTTTTGAATTAATTTCCAATATATAAATATTCTTGTGTTTAGTTATATATTTTAATTAAAAAGAAAAATTTATAAATAGTTAAAAAAGTTTATTAAAAAGTAATTCTTTTAAATAAACTTTTAAAAAAGCATTAATGGAAAAAATGTCTAAGCATATAAAAATAATTCATAAAAATATAATTTTAGCAGATAAAGCTAGATATATAGATAATTTTTTATTTAAAGTTAAAGGTTTAATGTTTTCTAAATCATTAAGAAAAGGGGGAGGTTTAGTTTTAGTAGCTGATAAAGAAGGGATTTTAGAAACAACAATACATATGTTATTCGTTTTTTTCTCGATAGATATTATATGGCTTAATTCTAAAAAAATTGTTGTTGATGTAAAAAGAGCGGCTTTACCTTTTACACCATTAATCTATCCTAAAAAAATTGCTAAATATATTTTAGAACTTCCAAAAGGAACAGCTAAAAATATAGAAATCGGAGATGAAATTTTATTTAGAAAAATAAACTAATTCTTTATATAAGGTAAAATAAAAGTCTGATCTGGTTTAATATAATGCGGACTTTTATCATCCCTTATACTAATTTTATAATCTGCTTGTTTTCCTTTGCCGTTTAAATTAGCAATTAAATTACAATAATTATAAATTGATTGATCATTAATATTACCAAAATCTTTGTTTCTTAAATAATTTTCAGTAATATTCCATAAATTATCTCCTTGTTTAACAACATAAATTATATTATTTTTATTATTATAAATTTGTGAATAAATTTTATGTACTTTTGGAGCTAAAAATAAATAGGTTGCTAAAAATATACCGCAACTATAACCTAATACTCTCTTAAACATTATCTTTCTTTTTTTTACAGCTCTATCTAAATTTTTATAACTTGATAGAATATTATATAACTCTCCAATTTTATCTTCATGTTTTCTTCTAAGATACTTATTCTTTTTTAAAATATCAATTAATGTTTGTACTTCTTGTTCTTTATTTAAAAATTTTCTAGCATCATATAATTCTTTTATTCTATTTATTCTATCTTTCCAAAACCAAATACGTTTATTATTTTCTCTATAATCTCCAGAAAGAATTTTAGCTATTGTTGCCATCAATAAATCTTTTTTGTCATTTTTATTTTCATATAATCTATAAAATTGTTTTATCTTATTATGGTAACTCACATCCCCATTTTGATTATTTAATATTATATTTTCAACTTTTTTTTCTAAAGAATCTTTCTTTAATATTTTATATATTACCCCATTAAGCATAATTTTGATCACCTTTCCACCTTGCAATACCTAATTTTAGATCTAAAGCTTTATACTCAATAGGATCTAGAAATCGTAATTCAAAATAATTAGAGGCTAAACCTTTAGGATTTACAACTTCAGTATATTTATTAGAATTAGGAAATTTTCTATAACTATTATCTTCACTTAAAGATCTTATAAGTAAAAATAAATTTTTATGGGTCTTTATTTTTTGAACTAATTTTTTAATCTTTCGTGCTGTATTTATTTCACTCTCGTCATATAAAGGTTCTTGTAATAGATAATTTAATAATTCTAAAATTGTTATATCAGGCACTTCTTTTAATCTATCAGTAACATCTTTGAAGATAGCATATACATCACTTTTTCCATTATTTAATGTTACAATATACCTATACTCCTGTGTCATGTAATTAGTAATAGAAAAAATCTTTAATAATAGTTAAGCATATAAAATCAAAGAATATTTATAATAAATGTAAATAATTTGATAATCTAATAAAAATATTCAAAGAATTAGCTCAAAAATAAAAATTATATAAAATTATTAAAAATAAATTTTTACTCTGCTAAAAAATCTTCTATTTTATATTCTAATTCAGAATCTGTTTTAATAACTTTTTTAGCTTTAAGATACTCTTTTGCTAAAATCCAAAAAAACAAAGCTAAACTTTTTTTCCCTTTATTATTCCCTGGTACCACTAAATCTATTTCAGCTGCATCATTATTTGTATCACATAAGGCGATAATTGGTATCCCTAATTTAGCTGCGTCTCTTACAACATTCCTATCTGGCCAAGGATCTGTAACAAGTATGATTTTAGCTTCTATAAAATTTTTTAAATTTATATTTGTTAATATTCCTGGAGGATATCTTCCAGCTATAACCTTGATTCCAGTTACTTTAGAGAATAGTTTTGCTACTTTCCACCCATTTTCTCTTCTACAAACTACTAAAGTACACTCAGATTTATACTTTGATAAGAAATTTACAGCTATTTTTATTCTCTTATCTATCTCTTGTACATTTAATACAGCCAACCCATCTGATCTTATCTTATATATAAAATGGGACATAAATTTAGTTCTGAATTTTGTTCCTATATGCAACCCAACCTTTAAATATTCATCCAAAGGAACTAAGAATTGTTCTTCTTCTGCCATATTGTTAAAACTCAAAAAAGTTAACTATTTAAAGTTTACCATTCTGTAGATAAAGTCTAAAAATACCTCTTTGGTATTTAATAAAAAATAATTTATGGAGGGGTAAAAAAATGAAAGAAGAATTTTGGTTAAAACTAAAACGAGAAGAGGAAGAAAATGATGACGAGGATGATTCTGATAGTGATGGAGACTGGTAAGATTAAACTAGGGATTTAATTATTTTCCTTTTTAATTATTTTCTTTTATTTTAATTTATATTAATAACGCTTTTATCTTTTTAACAGATTTTTTAGCTGCAATCTCCCCTTGTTTGATACAGTATCTCATCTTATCAAAATCTAAAGATTCTGTCTCTTTAAGGCTAGGTTTAATAATAACATCAACATAATCTCTATTTAGTTTTTCTTTTGCTAGTTGAGATGATGCTATTCTTAATGCATGAGAATATATCTTTAATATACTTAAAGCTTGGATATGGCTATATTTATCAAATAACCTCCTCACTCTTTCGACGCTAAAAAAATCTAAAATAAAATCTGGTAAATGTTTATATTCTTTTTTAATATGGTCTTTAATCATTATTAATTCTTCTTTAATAAAAGCTTCTTTAAAAGTTTCTGGAAATTTATTTTGGTGTTTAATTTTTATAGAGATATCTTCTATATTAAAAGTTACATCAACTGCACATATAACATCTGCCCCCATCTCTTTAACAACATCAACTGGTATTGGATCTACTATTGCTCCATCAACTAACAACATTTTATTGAATTTAACTGGAACAAAAAATACAGGGGCACTTATACTAGCTCTTACTGCTTTGGCCACATCCCCCCTATTAAAAATAATTCTTTTTTCTTTGTTAAGATCTGTTGAAATTATCGATAAAGGTATGTTCAAATCAGAAAATTGTTTATTCCTTATATTTTGTCTTATAAATTTTTCTACTTTGTTACCTTTTAACAATCCTTCTTTTGGAAGAGTAAAATCTAATAAGTCTTTCCAGTGAGATTCTAAAGCTACTCTTTCTAGTTCCTTAGCTGTTATTCCAGAACAATACATAGCTCCAATTAATGAGCCTATACTTGTTCCAGCAATATAATTAACTGGAATATTTTCTTTTTCAAAAACCTTTAAAACTCCAATTTCTGCTAAACCCCTAACAGATCCTGCACCTAAAGCTAACCCTAATTTTTTCATATTACCTCTTTTTTAAAATTATTTATTTTTTATTTGTTTTTCTATATCATTAATTTCTTTTATTTTAATTAACCTTTCTTTACCTAATATACTTAATTTTATTATTGGAATCTCAAATGCAACTGCTAAATGTGAAATTGTTGTATCTTCTGTTTCTCCTGATCTTTCTGATATTATTGTATTAATCTTATTTTCTTTTGCTGAATCTATTAAATTTTTAGTTTTAATTAAGCTACCGATTTTGTTTGGTTTTATTACAACTGCATTTATACAATTTTCTTCATCAGATTTTTTAAAATTTGTTAAATTTAAATTACTTGAGGCTATTAAACATCTATGTCCATAATTTTTTTTAAGTGTTGAATAACCTTCAAAATCTTCTTCATGCAAAGGATCTTCAATATAATTTAAATTATATTTCTCAATTAAATATGAAATAAATTTTATTTGTTCTTCTCTCGATAAACTTCTTTCTTTTTCACCTACAGAGAAATTTTTATATTCATATTTGTTTTTATTATAATCAAATAAATTAGATGCATTAACATTTATTCCCATATTAATTGTAAAAGGAATTTGTTTTGAAGCTTCACCTGTTACATCTTTAACTAAATCTAATATTTGTTGAATACTTAAATTTGAAAACCATGCACCATTAATTTGATTTCCTGTAAAATCTTTATCTAAATTTTTTAATTCTCTTTTCAATACAGAAGATATTGCTGAATTAATATCAGCTGCTTTAATAAAATTCCTTGAATTTAATGAAATAGATAAAAACTCTTTAAAATCATTACTTGTAATCAAATTAGTTAAAGGTCTTGGAACTTGTTTTATATCAGGGTTTAAAAATTTCCAAACATTATTTTTAGAAATGGCTTTTAAAATCGCATATTCTAATGCTATTAAAGTATTGCTTCCAATTATTTCTAAATCTTCTGTATTATCAAATTTTTTTATTTCTTCTTCAAGTTTTTCAAAATCAGAAAAATTATCTATCTTAAAATTTTTTAAAGCTTGATCTAAATCTTTGTTAATAAAATTTATTGTAAAATCTATCCCGTTTTTAGAAAAAGCATTTATTTCTTCATAGCTTCCGTTAGGTGCAGAAGCTACTCCTTTTCCTATATCTGATATAACAGCTAGTTGAATAGTTACATCTTTATTGGAATCTAAAATTTTCTTAGCCTTGATTTTTTTAATTATCATCAAATAATAAAAACTAAATAATTTATAAATTTTAAGGTTTTATAGAAATAGATTAAACTCTTTCAGGCATTGGTCTTTTAATGGTTATAGGCAATACACCTTTATTAAGTTCCATTTTTGCAATTTCAGTAGGATTATAATTAATTTTCTCAAATTCTTCTTCTGTTAATTTTAAAAGTAAGGGGGCTCCCATTGATATTTGTAATGCTCTTGCTCCTAAAACTCTTGCTCTTTCATATTTAGTTAATTTCATTTTATATAATCTCTAAGTTCTTTTGTTTTTTCTAGTGCAATTTCAATCATTTGTTCTATCTCTTCTGAATTAATGCCTTTATCTCCTCCTTTTTGCAATGCATTTATAGTATCATCACTAGAAATGGCGATTGAAAGTCTTGCATCAGAAACTTTTTCTTCATCAATTGTAGGATCTACAAGTATTTTATCATTGATTTTTATTAAAGTACAGGTTACAGGTATTTTTTCTATAGGTAGTTTATTTTTTGTAAACTCTTTGTGGTTTACCTTATCTTTTTCTAGTTTTGGAAATACAGCATTTTTTAAAGCTACAACTGAAGCTAATGCTGCTGCATCTATCAAGTTACCGTCATCATTTATTGTATATATATCTATAAATACAGTCCAAACTAACTCGTCTTTTTTAATACAAAGTTTCTTCATGTCAATCATATTGGATTCTCTAACCCCCCTATCAATAATCCTAGCCAACTCTATTGTTTGAGCATCAGGAGGTCCTGGCTGGAATTCTGCAGATGACAATGCTAATAATTCTACACTTGTGATTAAATTACCTTCATCACCAGTATCAGGAAATGGCGCTCCAACATCTAATTTAACACCAGCAATCACTTCAGTATTTCCAATAGTAACTTTTGCAGAACCCTCGGCATTTTTAGAAATATTAAGCTCTACTTTAATCGGCTTTCTATATTCTGTTAATTTTCTTCCATCTATCCTCAAATCCTTTTCAACCAATTGAGCTATGTAATCTCTTAATCCAAATTTATCATTCATTTTCCCCTTCACCAAAAATTTTATATTTATCTTTTAATGCTTTTTTTTGTATTTCATAAATTTGTTGACATCCTTTTTTTGCTAAATTCAAAGCTTCTTTGATTCCTTCTTTTGATATATTCCCGTCTAATTGCAATAATGTAACCTCATTTAGCCTTGGCATTACCGCAACCGGAATATCAGTAGAACCCTCTTCATAATCTTCTTCTTGCTTATCTAAATCTATCAAAATCTTATCCCCAACTTTACCTACTGAAATTGATGCAACTAAATCTTTCATTGGCAGACCAGCATCAGCAAGAGCCATTGAAGCAGCGCAAATTCCAGCACATCTTGTTCCAGAATCAGCTTGTATTATTTCTATAAAAACATCTACTACTGTGTTTGGATAATTACTTAAATCTAAAGCAGGTAATAAAGCTTTTTCTGTTACCAAAGATATTTCAGTAGATCTCCTTGTTGGTCCTGGTCTTTTTCTTTCTGATACTGAAAAAGACATCATATCATATAAGCATCTTAATATTCCTTTTTCAGGATTTTGTAGAAATGTAGGGAATAATTGCCTTGGTCCGTAAACAGATGCTATTGCGATTGTATCCCCTATCTTAAACATAGCAGAACCATCAGCTCTCTTAATAATACCAACTTTAGCTTCTATCTTCCTCATCTCATCAAATTTTCTTCCATCAAATCTTTTTGCATATACCATTTTTCTTTTTGATTAAACTTTTCCTTAAAAAGTTTATTTTATTTCTTTATCTAAAAATTTTTGAATTTTGTCTGTCAAACCATCTATATGGGCTTCTTCATTTATTTTATGAATAACTTCAGTTGCAATCATCTCTTTTTTTGGATTTGTTCCGGAAATCCAAATTATCCCATTTTGGCCTACAGTAATTTTACAATCTGTTTTTTCTTTTATTAAATTAATCATACTTCCCTGTTTTCCGATTATCCTTGGAACTTTTGAAGGACTTACTTCTATTATTTTACCACCTTTCAATTTTCTTAGACTAGGACCATTAGTTGTTAAGTCTATTATCTTTGATCCAGAAACATGGATTATTTCTGCAGCTATTATCTCCCCATAATTATAATATTGGGATAAATCAGCTCTCTTATCTATATAATCAGAAACAGCCTCTTTTATAGATAAATTAGCTTCATAAGCACAACCAATATCAACTCTCCAACCATAAAAACTAATATCAGTTACTCTTCCAATTACAATATCTCCTTTTTTTGGGAAATATTTTCCACTTAAAGGTATTAATTTGATTAAGTGTCCACTAATATTAACCAGGCCAACTTGTAAAGCTATTATTTTATCCTTCTCTCTAAATACCCCCCCAGCTGGTAAATAATCTATACCTATTGCTAATTCTTCTCCTGGTACTACAATATCTTTATTTTTAACTAATAATTCTCCCATTTTTTTTGTTTTGATTAAACTTTTTAAAAAATTTTATATTGATTTTAAAATCTTGCTTTCGATATCACCATGAGTTAATTTATTTAATTCATCAAATAGTTCTTGTTGCATTCCTGCTGGAATTTCTATAACTGCTATTAAACTGCCATCATCTTGCCATTCATCTTTAGTTATTTTAGCATATTGTTTTAATAATGAATATGATCTAGCTGCATAATTTGCAGGTATTTTAATTGCAACTTCTCTAATTTCGAATCTTATCGGCAAGATTGGAGTTAATTTTTTTATTATATCCTTAACTTGTGATTCAGCGCTTTTAAAATGATCTATATTAATTTTTGCTTCAACCAATGCATTTTCTATTCTTTGAGGGGGATGTGGCAAATTAGTTTTAGGATCTATAGCATTTCTATGAATTAAATTTATTATCCTCTTTCTCTTTTCTTCTCTTAATTTATTTTGATGTTCTGCAGTTAATTGTACTTCGCCTTTTTTAATAATGATCTCTGCAACTTTCTTCTTATCAGAAGTTCCAAATATCTTCTGCATTTCGTGCTCAGAAGCATACAAACCTTTTTTAACGTCTTTAAATACTTCCTCAGTTACAATTGCATCGTCTAAACTAGCTTTTCCTTCTTTAAAAAGTAAAGCATTATCACAATCAACTAAAATTTCAAAGTTTTCTCCTTGTATTTTTAATCTTGCTATAATTGCCTTATCAATATCGACCATTTTTAATAAAATATAAAAATTAAATTTTTTAAATTATTGTTCTTTTACAACTTTTTTGATATAGTCTTTATCTATTCTTGTAAATAATTTTTCATCAGTTTTTATATAAGCTCCATCAATCCTATCCATACTAAATTCTTTTCCTAGAGCTCTTCTGAGAGATTTAATAGCTAATTTTATACCATCATTAATATTCATAGTCTCTTTATACTCCTTATCTAACATTTGTTTTATTTCTGGTTCCGCCTCACCTATAGCAGTTGCTTTATATTCAAAATAAATTCCAGTTACATCAGTTACAAATAATCTTGGACCACCTTCATCAACACCACCAAAAATTATACTAACTCCGAAAGGTCTCGCTCCACCAAACTGAGTAAATTGTTGCTTTATATTACAAATGTCTTTAACCAGGCTTAATACATCTATAGGACCATCATAAGTTACTCTGTGTTGTTGAGCTACTAGTTGAGATCTTTCTATTAAAACCCTACCATCACTTAATATCCCGGATGCAGTAGCTCCTATGTGTTTGTCTACCTTATAAACTTTCTCAACAGAATCAGGTACTATAAACTTCTCTATAATTCTTTTATCTGCTATTAATAATATTCCGTCTTTACAAACTAGACCAAGAGCAGCACTTCCTTGTCTAACTGTTTTTTTTGCATACTCCACCTGTAATAGTCTCCCCTCTGGACTAAACATAGTAGAAGTTCTATCATAACCCATCATTTGATGTGAAATTGCTGGTTCCATTTTATAATCCTCCTATTTTTTAATCACATAATTAAATATTTTTGTTTTGCTTTTTTTAATATTCCTGATACACCAACTGTTTTAATGATAACGCGATTCTCATCAATTTTTTTAACTAATGATAATCCTGTTTTAATATCATTTAAATATTTTGTGTTTACTCTTATTACCCCTCTTTGCATTTTTTCATTCCAACAATCATGTAAAATTGAAACTTTACTTTTACTCATACCCAATTCACCTATTAGCCTTTGGTTTCTTTGTAAGATTGTATCTGAAATTTTACTAAATCCAGCTATCCTCTCATCCGAAATAACTTCAAATACCAGATATCTCTTTTTCTCTCTTAAACTAGGTAAAATTTTTATTTTAATCTTATTTCACCTATTAAATTTTTTTGAGAAAAACAATTATAATTTTTTCTCTTTCTCATTCACATAATGATAAAAATTTATTGTTTATAAATTTTTTGATTTATAGATTATCAAATCTTATTAGAATATATTTAAATATTTTTTATATCAACGGTTCAGGAACCATCGAAGAAGTTTATCAAGCTATTTCAAAAATATTAATCCCGCAGATATATTGAACTTATTTTTTCTAAAAATCTTCCAGAATTTTTTAATTTTAATATAAATTATACGAATAAAACTTTAAAATTTCTATAAATTAAGTAAGAAAAACAATTTTTTCATGAAAATCATTATTAAAAAAAAGATTTTGTATTTTAATTAAAATGAATTATGAAACTAAAAAACCAAATTTTATATCAAGTTTTATCAAATTTAGTTTATTTACTTTACTAATAACTACTTTAACTTATATAAATTATGGTAAAATTAAAAATGTAATTACTAGATATAGATATTCTAATGTTAAATCTGAATTTGGTTACGTAAGTAAAGATACAGCACTTGATTTACGTATCATACATGAAAAAAATTCTAATGGTAATTTAGAAACTTATCTTTTAACAGAAGAAGATAAACTTCCAATACTATCTAAAGAAAACGGGTTAATAGTAGGCTCTGTTGATTATAATTGGAATAATTTTACTAACCAAGAAAGATTAGATTTAACGGTGAATAATTGGGATAATTTAGATGAAACTTATAAAAATCAGTTAATTAGAAAAGAAGTAGGTATAAGAATCAAAAACAAATATCATGAACTTAAAGATTTTCTAATGGAGTTATTCAATATGTTTGGAGAGGGAAATGGGATTAATTAGAAATACAAGATCGATTTTGAAATATACTCTCATCTTTTTATACGGAGTTCATTTTGGTAGTAAATGTTCGTCAGATAAAAAATATACAGAGAATATTAAAGATAAAATTTCTAACGAACAAAAGTACAATAGTCTAGAAGATAAAATAAATAAATAAAATGGTAGATACAAAAACAGGATTAAACGGAAGAAGTATATTAACTGAGTTAAGAGAAGAATCTAGATTAGTAACTCCTAAAAATCCTCAGGAATCTTTTATAGTAAGTGTTGTTGATGCTATTAAGGCTGATAGAATTCTAAAATCTTCTGAAGGAGGAGATTTTGAGAAAGGTTACACTGGATTAAAAATCCAAGTTAGTAACATGATAAGATTAGAAAAAGAAATAGAACATTATGTAGGATCAAATTTAATGTTTCCTCAAAGTGTAATTTATGATTTAAGAAATTTTATTTTAAATTTATTTGGTAGAATACCCTATACGTTAGAAGAATTATTTGATTTACAATTAAAGAATATTAGGGGCGTGAATGCAAATTTAACTGGGATAATTTTTGGATCAAGAGATGAATTAGGCTCTTTAGAATTTTATGTTAATAATGTATTATCCCAACTTAAATCTAGCGTAAATGGACGGGGAGAAAAACTTGATACTTTACAAAGAAAAACAAAGATTTATTCAGAAGCTCAACAAATATTCAGAGATATAAAAAAAACTGACGAAGATTATTTCGAATATAAAAAAAGCTTAAAACAAGTAAGAAGACAAGTACAAGAATTAAAACACGGTTACGTGATTAATAATGAGTCTATTATAGACTTAGGGCAAGAAGAAGAATTTCTTGAAATTATAGAAGATTTATTAAGAACATCAGTACATACATGTGAAAGAATTTCAAATAAAACACAACATCTGGAAAGACATATAACTAATACAAAAAGAGTATACTCTCAGCTTCAAAAACAACAATCAACTATAGTTACATTAACTTCAGCTGTTGATGTTTTAACAAAAAGTATAACAGATGTACATCAAATATTAGGTAATGGACTTCAAAATATGGTTGAAATTGCGAATAGCCCTGATATTTTAAATACTTTTTACAGCACATCAAGTGATAATTTAGGTAATATATTAAGTGACATTGAAAAAGCTTATAATGCCAGAGATAGTACAATAGATTCTTTTGTTGGCGCTTATCTAAATTAATAAATTGTTGATATCATCTTAATAATCACAAAATTTAAATATTGTTATTTTTCTTATATTAGAATAATAAAATGACAGAAAATATAGTAAAAGATGAATTTCCTCCGCAGCTAAAGCTTACCGAGGAGATGAAAGCTAAGCTTAAGGATATAAAGAACAAGCTAGATAAACTAAAAACTAAAATCTTAAAAGAATTTGATAAATACGTTGTCGGAATTACTTTACTGCCTCCAAAAAATTTAGAAAATAAAGAAGAACGAGATAAAATTAATGTTCTGGTTTTAATTGATTATAAAGAAGATAAAGAAAAAGTTTTACCATATGAACTTAAAAATAAATTAATAACGAGTATAAATAAATCTGCAGAAGAGATAGATAAAAATCTTAATCCAGAAATTATGTTTTTAGATGAATTAAAAGAAGCTTGTTTTGATGGAAAGTATGAAATTTTAAATTTAATTGCAATGTCTGCTCCAATTCATGATCCAGAAGAAATGCTTGGAGCTTTAAAGATAGCAGAAGTTCATAAAAGCATGGTAATCAAGAAGTTTGAAAAATATATTTTAAGTTATGTTGCAGCTGGTTCTTTGTTTAGAGGGGAAAAATCTAAAGATATAGATGTTTTTATTGTTGTTGACGATACTGATGTTAAAAGAATGGATAGATTTGAGTTAAAGGATAAATTAAGAGCTATAATATTAGGAATGGGTATGGATGCAGAGGAGATAACAGGAATAAAAAAATTATTCCACGTTCAAGTTTATATATTAACTGATTTCTGGGATTCTGTAAAAGATGCAAATCCAGTTATATTCACATTTTTAAGAGACGGAGTTCCTTTATACGACCGAGGTTTATTCATGCCATGGAAATTATTACTTAAAATGGGCAGAATTAGGCCTTCTATGGAAGCTATCGATGTACAAATGGACATTGGAGAAAAATTATTAGATAGAGCTAAAAAACGTTTACTTGGAATTGCAGCAGAGGATATTTATTATTCAATTTTAAATCCAAGTCAAGCAGCTTTAATGTTGTACGGGGTTGCACCTCCTACTCCTAGAGAAACAATCCAATTAATAGACGAAATATTTGTTCAGAAAGAAAAAATTTTAGAACCAAAATATGTTAAAATTTTAGATAGAATAGTTAAATTCTATAAAGACGTCGAACATAGTAAAATAAAAGAAGTTAAAGGAGCAGAAATAGATACTTTGTTAGAAGAAGCAGAGGATTATTTGAAAAGGATTAAAAAATTATTTGAAGTTATAGAAAAAACTAAAGAACAAGAAAGTCTTACAGAAATTTATGATGGTTGTGTTAGAATTACAAAGGATGTTTTAGCTTCTGTTAATATTACTGATGTTAAAATAAGTGACATTGAAAAAGTGTTTAAAGAAAATTTAGTTGATACAGGAGAAATTCCTGAGAGATTTTTAAAAACACTTAAAGAAATTATAAAAATTAAAAAAGAAAATAAAATATTATCAGTAGCAGAAGCTGAGAAAATAAAAAGAGAAGCTAGAAATTATATAAGGGTTTTAGTAGAATATTCACAAAGAAAAAGAGGTATTGAATTAGAAAGAGCAAAGATAAGATTTAAACACGGAGATCAATTTGGAGAGGCTTTATTGTTAGATAATATTGCTTTTATAACTACAGATATAAATGCTAAAGAAAAAGAGATTGCTAAGGCAAAAATCAATAAACAAGGTGGTTTGGAAGATATAAAGAAAAGCAGTTTAGAGGAATTAAATGAAGTTCTTTCAAAGAAAACAGATATAATACCACAAAAAGTTTTTATCAAAGAGAAAATTTTTGAGGATCTAAGGAATTTATTTGGAAGGGATGTTGAAATTTTAATTAGCTATTAATTCTAATCATTGATTTGATATTAAAAATAACATTATTAATGATATTAACACTGTTACAAATAAATATTTTGGTTTTTTAATTATAAATGGAATTAAATTTAGTATTATTATTTCAATCCCAACTATTTGATTTGTTTGTACTACCATTTTAAAATCCTTTTTGTATCATTATTTTTATCGCTTCAATAAGTAAACCTTTTTTGTCTCTCATATAAAATATATTATATTTTTATGCTTTTATATTTTTCTATTCTTTTTCCAAAACTTTTTAAATATGAGCTATTTAAAATTATTAAGATGGAAGGTGTTATTGTAAATTTTAGAGGAAGTCATCATACTCATTATACTAATCAGATGATAATTAAAATAGATGATATAGATGATAAAGAAAAAGCATCTACTTTATCTGGAAAAAAAGTTATATGGTTAACCTCTTCTGGAAAAGAGATTACTGGAAAAATTACAAAAGTCCATGGTAATAAAGGTGCTGTTAGAGTAAAATTTGATAAAGGCTTGCCAGGACAAGCTATTGGTTCTAAAGTTAAGATAGAATAGAAAACTTTATAAAATTCTTTAATTCCAAAATAAATATGCCAACTTTAAGAAAAGGCCATTGTTATTCAAAATTAACTAGAGCTTATACTAGAAAATCAAAGTTTAAGAAAACTAGTTTTATAAGAACAATCCCTCCTTCAAAAGTAGTAAGATTTGATTTAGGTGATTTAAAAAGAAAGTTTGATAGCAAAGTAGAATTAATTTCTAAAGAAGCTATACAAATAAGACATAATGCAATAGAATCAGCCAGATTAATCATAAATAGAAATTTACATGAAAAAGTCGGTGCTAATAACTACCATCTACAAATAAATATTTATCCTCATCATATCTTAAGGGAAAATAAAATGTTGTCAGGAGCACATGCAGATCGTTTACAGAGAGGAATGCAAAAATCATTTGGCAAGCCTATAGGACTTGCAGCTCAAGTTAGACAAGGTAAAACATTATTTACAGCTTATGTTGATAAAGCTAATATAGAACTTGCAAGAGAGTCTCTTAAAAAAGCTACTCCCAGATTACCTGGAAAATGTTATATTGAATTTAGCGAAGCAAGTTAATGCCAACCAAATCTGCCTCTGAGCGGAACAAAAATAAATTCACCTAAATTTTCTATTTTAATTTCATTTTTCTTTTTAGTAATCTTAAACATTTGTTGATTGTATAAAGGACCTACTGGTACTACTAAAATCCCATCTTGTTTTAATTGTTTTATTAAATGCTTTGGAATTTCTGGACTAGCAGCTGTTATAATAATTTCATTATAAGGTTTATATTTAGGTAAACCTTTACTTCCATCTTCTAAAATAACTTTAACATTTTTAATGTTTGATTTTTTTAGATTATTTTTAGCAAATTTAACTAATTCTGGTATAATCTCTATAGTATAAACTTTACCTTTTTTTCCAACTAAACAACTAAGTAAAGCAGCCTGATAACCAGAACCAGCTCCAATCTCTAAAACTTTATCTCCTGGTTTAACATTTAAAGCTTTTAACATCATCATTATTGTAGTGGGTTGAGAAATAGTTTGATTAGCTAATATAGGTAAAGGTATATCTGAATAAGCATCTTTTTTATATTCTTTTAAAATAAATTTTTCTCTAGGTATCTTTTTAAAAGCTGCTATTAGTTTCTTATCTGCTAGTTCTTCTTTAATCCAATATTTTATTAAGTTAGATCTCAATTTTTATACTAAATCTGCATGTAAACTTTTTATAGATGGTCTTCTCTTTAATTTTTCAAGTGCTTTTGCTTTTATTTGTCTTATACATTCTCTACTTAAATTAAATTCTTTACCAACCTCTCCCAGAGTAAGTGGTTTTCCATTATCTAAACCATATATAAGTTTTATGATTTTTCTTTCTCTTTCCGGTAATTTTCGAACTTCTTTTAATATTAATACTTTAGCCAACGTGTCAGAATTCTCTCCATTTGTATAACCATAAGAATTTCCATTATTAGAGAAATCAATTATATTTTCTCTTTCATTTTCTCCATCTCTGAATTTATTATCTAAACTAGTTATATTAAAAGCTCTCATTGCAGCATTGTAACGATTTTCAGATAAATTTAATCTTTTTAATTCTTTTTTGATTTCTTGTTCTGTTGGTTGTCTTCCTCTTTCACTAATTAATTCATCCTTCCATTTGTGAAATTTACTTATTTTACCAGGAACATCCACAGGGATTTTTATAAAATAGAGATAGTTATTTTTTGATTCTGTTAGGCTTTCTTTGCTTCTCATAATACCTTGGATAATCCACCATCTTGCATAAGTTACTATATTATAATTTCTTTCAGGATTAAATCTATAAATAGCTTTTAATAAACCGATATTTCCGTATTGTATTTTATCTTCTAGACTAAGGTTTACATTACATTCTTTTGCAACTTTTATTACAAATTTTAAATTATGCACGAAAAGTTCATTTACAGGTTCCATCATATTGTCTATTAAATAATGTACTTTTTGAGTGAGAGAAGCTCTAATTTCTTTGTTTTTAGTTGAAATTAATTGATTATAAGCTTCGCGAGCTTTCCATCCATAATAATCTTTTTCTCTGCCTAAAATTAATTGCTCTTCTTTGCTTAAAATACCAAATTCTTCAATATCAAGAAAATAACGACTTAAAACATTACCTCTATAATCTGTTCCGTTATTCGATGCAGTAATTTTACGCGATCTTATTTTTTCTGGAGGCTTCTCATAATATTTAAAATCAAATTTTTCACTTGTTAATATATATATTTCAAAATCACTAAATTCACCATTTAGTCCTTTTTTAGTGCCTTTAACCATCCCGTAGAATAATAAATAAATAGGATATTTAAAAGTTGTTGTTAAAGAAAAAAAGAATTTGTTAAGCTTCAATCGATAAATTTTAATGGAAAGTGAAATTTATTTATAACCTGATTGAATCATATCCATATATCCCCATACCTTCTGGAATCTTATATTCTCTTAAACCATTTTTTTGAGGGATTGGTCCAACTATCCCATCTATAGTATCATCTACATTAAAAAATACAATTGTTTGGGGCCTTCTTACTCCAATACTTCTAAAGTAAGTTTTTAA
>CAYHUI010000008.1:0-26154 GCA_964360175.1 Candidatus Woesearchaeota archaeon | reverse complement strand
AAAAAAGTTGGATTTAGAATACGACATAGATCCAACACAAGCAAAGAAACTAGATTACTTTGGTATAATTAATGAAGAGTGGAAAAATTTGGATTTAGAAAAGGAAGAGCTTCCTCCAGGATATGAAGAATTTGGTCAAAAAATAGTCAACAAAGAGTATGATATAATAATCGGTAATCCACCTGCTCCTGAAATATCACTTTTGTTGACAGCAATTGAAACATATTACAAAAAAAGAGGAATTCAGTTTGATAATCCTTACAACTACATTTTGAACATACCAACATTAAGTAACAGATTTAGAGATCATAAAACTGTTATGGGTTTAATATTTAAAGATGAAAAAAAGAGAGAAGTCTTCATAGAAAATACAGTAGAATATTATAGAGAACACTTTGACAGTATATGCAAAAAAGATAGACTTATTGCAAGTTTTGTTATAATGCAAATTATAAATTCAGATGAATTTATTGATAAAAACAGATGGATAACTGAATGGTGCGTTTCAAAAAAACCAATTTTTTTCAGAACATATTCAAAAGATCTAATCTACACATGGGAAGATGTTATATTTATCTTATCTATAATTGCTGCAATTTTCTTATATACTTATTTAGAACATAGAGAAAAACCACCAAAAATGAAAGATTATTAAAACATTTACAAATAAAGAAGTAAAAGTAGTCTAAAATTGATCTAGAAAAAATAATTTAATCAATTCTTTCATCCAAACCTTTTTTCTTTTCTTTTCTAGCTTCTTTTTCCAAATCAACACCCAGATCTTTTAGAGCTTTAATATGAGCTTGCATTAAACTTTCTACAATGCTTAACATTTTAACTACTTCTTCTCTTTCTTTAACTAAAGTTGCCAAAGCCCCTTTATGAAAACCAATTTTTTCTTCATTAGCCATTTTAAATATCTTTAAATTTAGTAATTTGTTTTACTACAGATACTGTTATAAAATCAACTTCATCTTTAAATAAGTTTGTTTTTTTAATTAATTCTCTTACATTATCCATTAGTTGTTTTGGTAATTCTATTGTTTCTGATTCCATTTATCTACCTCCAAATTTCCTTATTAAAAACCATATTATAAAAATTAAACTAGAAAATATCAACAAAGCATAAAACATTTTTTTATCAGATGCAAATCCAATTAAAGGAAAAGGCCCGATAAAAACTATCCCACCACTTTTAATACTAGTTTTACTATTTTCTTTAGTAGCTAAAAATGATCCTATAAACAAGAGTA
This sequence comes from Candidatus Woesearchaeota archaeon, assembly GCA_964360175.1. Classification (GTDB taxonomy): domain Archaea; phylum Nanobdellota; class Nanobdellia; order SCGC-AAA011-G17; family CAYHUI01; genus CAYHUI01. Next base: position 24,901 of record CAYHUI010000008.1, on the reverse strand, counting down.
TAATCCCTATAAAAACCAATGAAATTCCAATTGTAATTAAATTTTTTGTCACCATTTTAACTACTTAATGATCTTAGCTATATCAACTACTTTATCTTGTTCATTTAATTTCATAATTCTAACACCTTTTGTATTTCTTCCAATGGTTGATATATCCTTAACATTAATACTAATTAAAACACCGTTTTTAGTTATAAACATTAATCCATCATTATCATTAACAACTTTAATACTTACAACTTTACCATTCCTTTCAGTAGTTTTAATATTTATTACTCCTTTTCCGCCTCTTCTAATTAATCTATAATCAGCTATTAAAGATCTTTTACCATAACCATTTTCTGTAATTGTTAATAAAGTATCATTATCATCACAAATTTCCATTCCAATAACATAGTCTTCAATTAATTTAACAGCCCTGACACCAGTTGCATTTCTACCCATAGATCTAACATTACTTTCATTAAATTTAACAGCCAATCCATTTTTAGTTGCTATTATCAATTGTTTATCACCATCAGTTAATCTTACATTAATTAATTTATCTTCATCTTTTAAATTCAAAGCTATTATTCCAGTTTTTCTTATATTACTGTATTCGATTAATTTGGTTTTTTTAATTAATCCATTTTTAGTTACCATAACTAAATATTTATTTTCTAAGAATTCTTTTATTGGAACAGCTGCTGTAATTTTTTCATCTTCTAATTTTAATAAATTTACTATGTTAATACCTTTAGCATATCTAGTTGCACTAGGAATTTGATAAGCTTTTAACCAATGAACTTTTCCTTTATCTGTAAAAAATAATATATAATCATGAGTATTAGTTATAAATAGATGTTCAACAAAATCCTCTTCTTTTACAGCAGTTGCAATAATACCTCTACCTCCACGTTTTTGCTGCTTGTAGGTTTCTGATGGCAAGCTTTTAATATATCCAGAATGCGTAATCGTTATTACTATATCTTCTTGTTTAATTAAATCTTCTGTTTCTAAAGTTTCTTCCATATTAACTATTTCAGTTCTTCTACCATCGCTATATTTTTTCCTTAAATCTAAAAGTTCATTTTTTATTATAAGTAAAATTTTTTCTTCTGAAGCTAATATTCCTTTTAATTCTTCTATCAATTTTATTAATTCATCATATTCTTTTTTAATCTTCTCTGTTTCTAGAGAAGTTATTTTTTGCAATTTCATATCTAAAATAGAATTAGCTTGTATTTCAGTTAAATCAAAATTATTAATTAATAAATCTCGTGCAACTTCTACGTTCTTACTTTTTTTAATAATAGCTACAACATTGTCTATATTATTTAAAGCGATTTTTAATCCTGTTAAAATATGGGTTCTTTCTTCTGCTTTATTTAAATCAAATTTAGTTCTTCTTTCAATAACCTTTTTCCTGTGTAAAATATAATAATTTAAGATTGAATTTAATGAAAGAAGTTTAGGTTCACCATTTACTAAAGCTAGCATATTTACACCAAAAGTAGTTTGTAATTGAGTATGTTTATACAATTGATTTAAAACAACATCTTCATTAGTATTCTTACTTAACTCAATTACTATACGCATACCTTCTCTATCACTTTCATCTCTTAAATTTGTTATACCTATAATTTTTTTATCTCTAATTAAATCTGCAATATTTTCTATTAAAACAGTTTTATTAACTTGATAAGGTAATTCTCTTACAACGATTATTTTTTTATTGTCTTTTTCTTCTATTAAAGTTTTAGCTCTGACATTAATTAAACTTTTTCCAGTAGAATAAGCATGTTTAATACTTGATCTTCCATATATATAAGCACCTGTTGGAAAATCAGGACCTTTAATATAATTCATTAATTCTGGTAATGTTATTTCTGGATTATCTATTAAGGCAATAATTGCATCTATTACTTCTGATATATTATGAGGAGGAATATTTGTTGCCATACCAACTGCTATACCACTGCTACCATTTATTAATAAATTTGGAAGTTTTGCTGGTAATACAACTGGTTCTTTTGTTGAGTTATCATAATTTGGAATAAAATCAACTGTGTTTTTTTCTATGTCTGCAAGCATCTCTTCTGCTATTTTGGAAAGTCTCACCTCAGTATAACGTTGAGCCGCAGCTGAATCTCCGTCTATATTCCCAAAATTACCTTGACCATCTACCAAAGGATATCTTAAAGAAAAATCTTGAGCCATTCTAACTAAAGCATCGTAAACAGCAATATCCCCATGAGGATGATATTTACCAAGAACTTCTCCCACTATTCTGGCTGATTTTCTTGTTGGTTTATTACTTTGTAATCCAAGATTATCCATTGCAAATAAAACTCTTCTATGAACGGGTTTTAAACCATCTCTAACATCAGGTAAAGCTCTTGCTGTTATAACTGACATAGCATAATCTATATAAGATTCTTTCATTTCTTCTTCTATTAATTTAGACTGAATTTTTTCTGGCATTTTATATATCTAAATTTTTAACCTCTTTAGCATATTTAGAAATAAAGTCTCTTCGAGGTTTAACTTCATCTCCCATTAAAATAGAAAAAATTTCATCTGAGATTACAGCATCTTCTATTGTAACTTGTTTTAGATATCTATTATCAGGGTTTAAAGTAGTATCCCATAATTGATCTGGATTCATTTCTCCAAGACCTTTATATCTTTGTAGTGGAACATCCCCACCAATTTTTTCTAGTAAAGCTTTTAATTCCCCGTCATTATAAACATAATAATCTTGTTTATCTTTAGTTACTTTATACAAAGGAGGCATTGCTATATACACATAACCAGCTTCTATCAGTGGTCTCATATATCTATATAGAAAAGTTAAAATCAAAACATTAATATGATTTCCATCAGTATCAGCATCACAAAGCAATATAATTTTATGATATCTTGCTTTATTTATATCAAATTCTTCTCCAACTCCAGTTCCAATTGCAGTTATTAAAATAATAATTTCATTATTTTTAAAGATTTTCTCTAATCTTGCTTTTTCTACATTCAGAATTTTTCCTTTTAATGGAAGTATTGCTTGATATTTTCTATTTCTCCCAGATTTGCAGCTCCCTCCCGCAGAATCCCCTTCTACAATAAATAATTCACTTTTACTAGGATCGCGTTCTTGACAATCAGCTAACTTACCAGGTAAAAAACTACCATTTAAAGCATTTTTTCTTCTAGTTAATTCTCTAGCTTTTCTTGCTGCTTCTCTTGCTTTTGCTGCATTAATACATTTATTAATAACAGTTTTAGCTGTTGAAGGATTTTCCTCAAAGAAATTAACCAAACTTTGATAAACCATACTATCAACCAGGCCTTTAACTTCGCTATTTCCTAATTTAGTTTTTGTTTGCCCTTCAAATTGAGGATTAGCTATCCTTACAGAAATTACAGCAGTTAATCCTTCTTTAGCATCATCCCCACTTAATTTAATTTCACTTAATTTTTTCTTTTTTATATAATCATTAATCGCCCTTGTTAATGCTGTTGAAAATCCGCTATAATGAGTGCCATGTTCCACTGTATTAATAGTATTACAAAAACTATAAATTGTTTCTTGGTAGCTATCATTGTATTGCATTGCTATCTCTACTGAAGTTGAATCTTTTTCTTTTGAAAAATAAATTGGTTTATGTAAAGTATTTTTATTTTTATTTAGGTATTCAACAAAAGAAATTATACCACCGCTATACTGAAAAGTTTTTTGTTTATCTGCTCTTTCATCTATAATCTCTATGTTTAAATTTTTATTTAAAAAAGCTAATTCCATCAATCTTTTAGCTAGTATATCAAAATCAAATTCTATTAATTGAAATATTGTAGCATCTGGTAAAAATCTAATAATTGTTCCTGTTTCATTTTCATTTACATCACCTACAATTTCTAATTGAGTTACTGGTTTGCTTAATTCATATCTTTGTTTGTGAATTTTTCCATCTCTTTTTACAGTAACTTCTAACCATGAAGATAAAGCGTTTGTTACAGAAATTCCAACTCCGTGTAAACCTCCAGATACTTTATAGGTTTTGTGATCAAATTTACCTCCTGCATGAAGCATTGTTAAAACAACTTCAACTCCTGATTTGTTTTCTTTTGGATGTATATCAACAGGAATACCCCTACCATTATCTTCTACTGTTACAGAATTATCTTTATGTAATATAACTTTAATAGAATTACAATTACCAGTTAATGCTTCATCAACTGCATTATCTATTGCTTCATAAACTAAATGATGCAAACCCCTAATATTAGTATCTCCAACATACATACTTGGTCTTAGTCTTACTGCTTGCAAATCTTTTAGTACAGTAATACTTTCAGCTTTATAACTAGTTTCTTCCATTTTTTTTATATTTATTTAACCCCAAAATTAAACAATTTTAATTATTAATTTAATAATAAAAAGTAGCTTTTCTTTATATACTTTTCTACGGCTAAAACCTTAAAATTTGGCCACTAGAAGCCTTGTAGAGGCAAAAAAGATTTTTAAAAAAGCCAATTTAAGCTCCTTTTCAAGCTTTGTCCGAATAGTGTCCTAAAAGGCTGACTTTTCGGACATAATTGGCACTTTTCGGACAGAAGGCAGTTATCGGACAAAGCCTCCTTTTCAGAAAGGTTTATAAAAGGAAATTTAAATTTAGAAACCTTTTTATAAATTTCTATATTTTATTAATTAAATGGGAAGTGTTAAAGATTTAGAAATAAAAACCGATCCTAATAAAAATGAATTAGGTATAGGAACTTTTAATTTTTCTGATAGATTTTCTATTTTTGATTGGGGTGTAATGCCAGATCATATTCAAAATAAAGGTGCAGCATTATGTATGATGGCTGCATGGAATTTTGAGAGATTAGAAGACCAAGGAATTCCCACTCATTATTTAGGTGTTTTAGATAGTTCTGAAAAATTAGTTAAAACATCTAATTTATTAGAACCAAGCACTAGAATGGTTATAACTTTATCAAAAGTAATTAAACCTAATTTTGAGAATGGTAAATATAGCTATATAATTTTTACTGAAAATCGGGGTGGAATTAATAATTATGTTATTCCATTAGAATTTATTTATAGAAGAGGTGCACCAGAAGGCAGTTCTTTATTTAAGAAAATTGCTGGATTAGAAGAAAAAGGAGATTTAGAAGGATTAAAAAAATTATTAGCACCATACGGCTTAACTGAAAAACCAAAACCTGGTGATTTATTTCCAAAAACAGGTTATGATTTTACAACTAAATTTGAATCCAGTGATAGAATACTTACAGAAAGAGAAGCTTATGAAAATTCTGGTTTAACAGAAGAATATTTAGAAAAACTTAAATCTATAAGAGATGATGTAGTTAAATTTGTTTCAGGAAGAGCACAAGAAGTAAATTTAATAAATTTTGATGGTAAGCTAGAATTTAGATTTTTTAATGGGGTTCAACTTGCTGATGTGGTTGGAACATTTGACGAAAATAGATTTATGTTTAACGGGGAACAAGTTAGTAAAGAAGTTTTGAGACAGCATTATAAAAAAGCTCAACCAGGATGGTGTGGTGAAGTTGAAAGAGCTAAACAAGAAGCAGCTAAAAATGGGATTAGTGATTGGAAAAGTTTAGTAATAATTCAGCCTCAAAAATTAGATCCTGATTTAATTAGTTTAGTGGGAGAAATGTACGCTGCTGGTTCTGATTTATATACTGGATCAAATTTATTTAGAGTAAGACCATTAGAAATAATAATGGAAGAATTAAGAACTTATCAATAATAATATTTATAAATCAACTTCTATAAAATTTAAATAATGAAAAAAATTATTTTAGACACAAATTTTTTATTAACAGCTTTAAAATTTAAAGTAGATATTTTCAGCGAAATTAACAGAATTTGCGATTTTAATTATAAGATTTTTGTACTAGATAAAAATTTAGATGAACTTAAAAACATTAAAGTAAAAGAATCAAAATTAGCCTTAGCTTTAATCTTATCTAAAAATTTAAACATTATTAAAACTAAAAAAGATAAAAATGTGGATAATTTAATTTTAGATTTAGCAAATAACGATTATATTGTTGCAACACAAGATAAATTACTTAAACAAAAATTAAAACAAAAAAATATAAAGATAATAACTTTAAGACAAAAGAAATATTTAATATTAAACTAAAACCAAAAAATTTATATATTACTTAGTATTACTTAATAATACGATGGAAACTGTGAGTTTAAAACTAGAAGATAAGTTTCTTCATGACATAGAAAAAAGTATGAAAAAACATAGGTATTCAACTAAAACAGAATTTATTAGAGAAGCAATAAGAGAAAAACTTTCTGATTTAGAAAAGGAAGAGATTCTAAAAGGAATAGTAAAACTAAAGGGGCTATCAAAACATAGAACAACTGATGAACAATTACATAAAGCTAGAGAAAAAATTGCAAAGATGCTCGAAAAACAATTTAAATAAGATCTTCTGGTCGTTTTGATTTAGTAATATCTAATAATCGCTTGAAATGATGGTCTCGAGTTATCAAAACTGCTTTATTATCTCGAGCAATAAGTGCATGTATTGCATCAACTAACGGAACTTTCCTCTTAGCTGCTAAATCTTTTGCCTTACCATATTGTTTCTTAGTTGGTCTTGTATAAATAAGGATTTTATTAAATGGTTTAAATAAATATTTAAGTTCAAAATAAGTATAACCAAAATCTCTCATCTCTTTAAAAATTAGATTAGTATATATAATTTTAGAATCTTCTTTGATAATTTTATTTAATAATTTATGGGTTAACTTTCCTTTAGAAAAATTAGGTTCATCTCTATCTTCAAAGAAATCTAGCCAAATTGAAGTATCTAAATAATAGTTTTTCGTCATATAAAATATTAATTGTAAATAATTATTATTAAACTTTAGATTATTTTTTTAGAATGTTTTCAATTTTTCTGTAAAATTTATATAAACTTTAAAAAACCAAAGATTTAAAAATTGTTAAATTGAGCTAAATCCATAAAATGTTCTATGAAATGGAAATTTACGGGCATGTAAGATTGCCTCCGAATTTATTTGGAGATGATATAAAAGAATCAATTTTAAAAAGATTAAAAGAAATGTATGAGGGTCATATTTCAAATAAACTTGGTATTATCATAGCTGTTTCAGAAATAGTGCATATAGGTGAGGGGATTATAATACCAGGAGATGGTGCAGCTTATTACGAAACAAAATTTAAGTTGTTTGTATTTAAACCAGAAATTAATGAATTGGTTTTAGGTAAAATAACAGATATCACAGATTTTGGTGCTTTTATTGAAATTGGCCCACTAGAAGGTATGATCCATATAGGTCAAACAATGGATGATTTTGTTAGCTTTTCTAGATCTAAAGTGTTGACAGGAAGAGAATCTAAAAAAGTTTTAAAAGTTAATGATAAATGTAGAGCTCGTATAGTAGCAGTAAGCTATAAAGATATCAATACCCCAAAAATAGGTTTAACCATGCGTCAACCAAGACTTGGAAACATAATTTGGGTGGAAGAAGATATTAAAAAATCAAAATAAGTTAAATAAAAATGACTAAGAAAGTTTGTAGAAAGTGTAAAATCGTTGTTAGTGGAAATGAATGTATTATATGTAAAGGTAAAGATTTTTCAGAAAGCTCAAAAGGTAGAATTGCTGTTTTAGATGTAAATAATTCAGTAGTTGCTGAAAAATTAGATATAAAAGTAAAAGGAGAATACGCAATTAAAGTTTAAAATGGATATAGTTAAGAAATCAGATGCACCTTTACTAAATAGAACAGAGTATATAATAAATATAGACCATTCTAATAAAAGTACACCTTCTAAAGATACTATAAAAAAGGATTTAGCAGGATTTTTAAAAACAAATGAAAATTTGATTAGTGTTAAACATATTTATACAGATTACGGTAGTGGAAAATCTAATATCATTGTAAATGTTTATCAAAAAGAAGAAGATTTAAAGAAAATAGAAATTAAAAATAAAAAAGTTAAAGAGAAAAAAGAAACTCAAGAACAAGCAAAACCCGAATCTAAAAAAGTAGAAAAAGCTGTAAAAATTTAAAAATGGCCAAAAGAAAGGTTAAAAATAAAATTCCAAGTCAAGTTTGGAAAAAATATTCTATAGTCAACGATAAATTAAATAGAAAAAAAACATGTCCAAGATGCGGACAAGGAACTTTTCTAGCAGAACATCAAAATAGAAATACTTGTGGTAAATGCGGTTTTACTGAATTCTTTACAAAAGAAGAAAAGAAAATTTAAGATCCTATGTTCACAGCTTCTGATTTAATTAATCTTATTTTACCATCAATTCTATACTTTACTAATACAGATGGTATTTTATGCAATCCTCTTGCTTTTGCTTTATAATGCAATATAACTTCGTGTTCTGGTTTAATAGAAGGTATAATCCATATCAGTTGTGTAGCATTGCTTAAAGTTTTTCTTATATGTTTTGGTTCCATTGTGCCAAATTCCTGCGGATTTTCAACTAGTTTAAATAAAGTGTCCATAACTTTTACATCATAAATTTCTTTATTGCTTTTGTTGTATAAATTTAATGTAACTCTAATTAAACTTTCATCTTTATTCGTAATTGTTGTAACTTTTTTATCTACAACCAAATCTTTTTTTGTTAAAGTAATTATAAGATAAAGTATTACAGCTAACACTATTAAAAGCACTACAGGAATTACATAGTTAGTTGTTGCAATAATAGTTTGACTTTCTCCTGGTGCAATATCGAAATTCCATATCAATGTATATGTCTCTGCACCTTTTATAACAGTTGTAGGTGATGGTTTAGAATAAGTAAATAATTTTCTTAAAGGAGATAATTCTAAACTATAAGTTTCACTACTTACTTCATTACCCTCATTTGTTCTTGTTAATGTTATTCTGCTAATTAAAAATCCAGATTTTTTATCTTCTGCTTCTCTAATATCAGATCTTAAACCTATTCTCATAGTATCTGTAAAATCTGTAACTACATTTTCATCTTTTTTTATTAACAAATTTAAAGGATATTCTCCTGCTTCTACTTCTTCTTTAAATTTTACTATAAAAGTTTCAGTTCTTTTTTCATATGGATTTAAATTAATTGTCCTTTCAGTTTCAAAAAAATCAGTATAAATTTTGACATTTAAATTTTCAAGTAAAATATTATACTTATTTTCTAGATCTAATTTAATTATAGCATCTTTTCTTGAATCTATTGCATTAGGCAAAACAAATTTGGTTTTTAGCAAATTTATATAATCAACTAAATTAATTGTTACAAGATGTTGAAGTTTTATATCCTCATTTGTAGGAGAGTAAATTAATAGTAATATCCCATAGGTCTTAGATGGTAAATCAAATAACGGTGCTAGTGTTAATGTAGAGGTAGCAGTTGATCTTGGAAATATTTTTAAGGTAGATGGATTAGCTTTTAATTCCCAATCTAATAATGTAAAAGGACTTTGGAATTTAAATTGAACTTCTTCACTACTACCTCCTTTGTTTTCAATAATTATATCAAAAACTGCACTTTCATTAGGTAATACATCACCTTTAACAGCTTCGTGTTCTATTATTAAAGTTTGAGCATTAGCTGTTTTAATACTTATGAAAGAAATAAAGAATAATACTACTAAGAAAATTAATATTTTAGATTTATTTGCCTCTCTCATAACTTAAATAAGTTTAAAACATATATTTAAATGTTTTTATCTTAATTTTTCTAGTAACTCACAAGCTTTACATACATCAGAAGAACAAGGTTCATTGCATATTTTACAGTCTTTAATAGAATTAACATTTTTAAATTTCTCTTTTAAATTAGGCAAGATTTCTATAAACGAATTTATAATAGCGTGCTTGCTTCCCGGATATCTATTTTCAAATTCATTTAGCATATCTCTAACAGCAATTCTATAAGATTCTTCTGCATTCGGACATTCACAATATTTATCAACAAATTTTTTTAGAAAAGCATAAGTTGCAACTTCTTTTTCTGTTAAAAAATACAAAGGCTTAATTCTTGGAATAAATCTTTTATCTTTAATTATACCTGTAATTGGACCTAATCGAGCAGACACATCTATATTCCCTTTAAATTGGTTCATTAAGATTGCCTGTGCTTCATCGTCTAAATTATGCCCTGTTGCTAGTTTATTAACTTTTAATTCTCGAGCTTTTTTATTCAATAAATATCTTCTAAAAACACCGCAAATTGTGCAAGCTTTTAATTTTATTTTTCTATCATTCATTATTTTTAAAAATTCATCTAAACTTTTACCAAATTCATCTTTATAAGAATAAATTTTTAGTTCAATTTTATTTTCTTTACAGAATCTTTTAGCATTTTCTATTGTTATATCTCTATAATCATGTATGCCTTCGTCTATTAAAATAGCAATTAATTTTAAATTTTTTCTTGTAGAAGCAATTTTATTTAATATATATAATACAGTTAAACTATCTTTACCCCCAGAAATTCCAACAGCTATACTATTACTATCTTCTAATAGATTATATTGCCTAATTGTTTTAAATGCCTTGCTTTCAAAATATTTAATAAAACAATTTTTACATAAATTTACATTGCTGTTTGGAAGTTCTATTACAGGATTTATACTACAATTTTTACATGGCATATTATTTTTGTCATATATAACTTTATAAATAATTTGATTAGCCGCCAGAAACAACAGAAAGAAGTTTTACTTGATCATTATCATTTAAAGCAGTAGTATCAACAACTAAATTATTATTTACAGTTACAAGTACTGTGTTAGAACTAATATCAAGTTCTCTAAGTAAATCCTTAACTCTTGAATTCTCTTTTAACTCAACAGATTTATTCTCATTAAATCTTTCAATAAAAATATCTATTTTCATTTTTTAATATTAATAAGTTTTAGTATTTATATCTTTTTATTTTATTCCAATTAAATAACCTACTACTAAACCTAAAATTAAAGCTATTACAATTAAAAGCCATAATAAAGCTATACTATTTTTTTTAGCCATAAAATCACCTCCATTAACTTAATTCATCTTCTATAATTTCTTTAAATTCTTCAATAGGTTTATTACCTCTAATCATTTTTTTATTTATAAAAAATGTAGGTACTCCAGTAATTCCAAGTTTTAGTCCATCATCAAAATCTTTTTCCACTTCTAAAGCATATCTTCCAGAATCTAGGCAGTCATCAAATTTAATACCATCTAACTTTAATTCAGTTGCATATTTTTTTAAATTATCAATATCTAAATTTGGTGATTCTTTAAATAATTTATCATGCATTTGCCAAAATTTTCCTTGTTCATCTGCACATTCTGCTGATTCTGCTGCTTTTTTTGCAAATTCATTATCTGGCAATGGAAAATCTCTATAAATAAATCTTATTCTATCTCTATATCCTTTTAGTATTAGTCTTAAAGTAGGTTCAACACTAGCTGAATTTTTATCTTGATAATCTGCAAATTCTACTATTGTGATTTTAGCATCTAGAAAGCCTTTGGCAGGATCGTCATCAGGCAAATAATTTAATGGGTTACTAGATCTTAATACTACTAAAATTAAAAATAATGCTATTAAAGATAGTACTATAAAAGTAGCTATCCATTCTTTTTTCATGGTTTTAAAAGTAATTTTTTAGTATTTAAATTTGACCGAAATGTTTATATATAAGTTATTTATTTATAAGTAGTAACAATATATAAATTATAAAAATGATTGCATCCAAAACTTTAAAAGAAATATTAGAAGAAGATGGTTGGAAATATTTAACTAATGAATTAATTAGAGCTAAAAGATAGAAGTTCTTCTTTCATTTTCACCACTATACAAAAGTTACAAACCGAAAGGTTTATATATAAGTTATATTTATATTAATAACACTAAAGAGGGGTTAAATTAAGATGATAGTAAAACAAGAATTTTTAAAACAATTAAGAAGCTCATTTAATCTTAATATTTACGAGGTTAAAATATGGACAGCTTTACTTAGTAAAGGTATAGCTTCTGCTGGTGAATTAAGTGAAATAAGCGATGTACCTAGATCTAGAAGCTATGATATATTAGAAAGTTTAGAGAAAAAAGGTTTTGTTGTAATGAAACTAGGCAAACCAATTAAATACATAGCTGTTAAACCAGAAGAAATTATAAAAAGAGTTAAAAGTCATATTCAAAAAGAAGCTTATGAACAAGTTGAAATGCTTGAAAAAGTAAGAGATACTAGTTTATATAACGAACTTAATTTATTGTATAAAAATGGGATTGAGCATATTGATCCAGCTAATTTATCTGGTTCATTAAGAGGAAGAAATAATATTTATGATCATATGCTAACTATTATAGATAATGCACAAAAAAGTGTTAGTATAGCTACAAGTGCTAATGGTTTATCTAGAAAAGCTGAATTTTTGCCAGATGTTTTAAAGAAATTAAGCAATAAAGGTGTTAAAATTAGAATTGCTACTCCTATAAATGAAAAAGATTTAATAAATAAATTTAGTAAATACGCTGATGTTAAAGAAATTAAAGATTTAAATGCAAGATTCGTTGTAGTTGATGGTAAAGATATTTTATTTATGATCAATGATGATGGAAAAGTACATGAAAGTTCTGATGTTGGAATTTGGATAACATCACCATTCTTTGCTAGTACTTTAGAGAGCTTATTTAAATTAAATTGGAATAAAGCTCAATAATTCTTAGTGAATAAAAAAGTTTATATTGTGGTAATTAACTATATTAATTCTTATATTTGTGGTATATAATATAGTGGTAATTAATAGAAAAATTTATAAATAAGTGGTAATTAATATTTTAAATGGTTTATTTAAAAAAGGTGAAAATAAAAGGCCGATATTACTGGTATTTATTCCATACTATAAGAAAAGATAATAAATTTCTTAAAAAGAGTAAATATCTTGGTAGAGAATTACCTAAAAATTTAGAAGAGATTAAGCAAGAGTTCTTAAACGAGTTAACTAAACCTAAAGAAAAAACAGAGAATGAAAAACTAATAGATAGTTTATCCCCTTTAGAAAGGAAAGTCTTACCTCTATTAAAAGAAGAAAATGAATTAAATAACATAGCAAATAAATTAAAGCTTAAAGAGATAGAAGTTTTACGCGCATTTTCATGGTTAGAAGACAAAAATTTACTTAAAATTAATACTGAAGAAAAAGAAATTATTAGTTTAGATAAAAATGCTTTGATCTATATTAAAAAAGGCTTGCCAGAAAAACAATTTCTTAAGTTATTACCTTGTACACTGGAAAATTTAAGAAAACATTTGATTCAAGATGAAATTAATATCAGCATAGGAATATTAAAAAGAAAAAATGCTATTAAATTTGGAAAACAGATCATCTTAACAGAACAAGGTGAAAAATTCTTACAAGAAGAATCTAAAGAGGTATTATTCTTAAAAAAATTACCTCTAGAAGTAAATAAATTAAATGATGAAGAAAATTTAATTTATAATGAATTAAAATCCAGAAAAGAAATTATAAAAACAGACATTAAAAAAAATATTATAGTAGAACTAACTAATCTTGGTAAAGAAATACTTAAAGAAAAATTAAAAACCCATTTAATTGAAAGTTTAACGCCTGAAATATTAATAAAGGGCAAGTGGAAAGGTAAAACTTTCAGAAGATTTAATATTAAATCAGAGATACCAAAAATTTATCCTGGAAGAAGGCATTTTGTTAATGAAGCTATTAATTACATTAGAAAAATTTGGTTAGAACTTGGGTTTAAAGAGATGACTGGACCAATAGTACAAACCAGTTTCTGGAATTTTGATGCTTTATTCACTGCTCAAGATCATCCTGTACGTGAATTGCAAGATACTTTTTTTATTCTTGAGCCAAAATACGGGGATTTGCAAAATGAATTTCTTAACAAAGTTAAACAAGTTCATGAAAATGGTGGAAATACAGGAAGTAAAGGATGGCAATATAAATTTAATATAGAAGAGACTAAAAAAAATGTATTAAGAACGCATACAACTGTGCTTAGCGCTAGAACAATTGCAACTTTAAAAAAATCTGATTTACCTGCTAAGTTCTTTGCTGTTGGAAGAAATTATAGAAATGAAACTGTTGACTGGAGTCATTTATTTGAATTAACACAAGTAGAAGGTATAGTAGTAGATGAAAATATTAATTTACGTGACTTAATTGGATATTTAAAAGAATTTTATAAAAAATTAGGTTATGAAAAAATAAGAGTAAGACCTGCGTATTTTCCTTACACCGAACCAAGTGCTGAAATTGAAGTATTTCATCCTATTAAAAAGCAATGGGTAGAACTCGGGGGAGCAGGAATATTTAGACCTGAAGTTACTAAACCCTTGTTCGGATATGAAATTCCTGTATTAGCATGGGGTCTAGGCTTAGAGAGAAGTATTATGGAATATTATAATATTAAAGATATTAGAGATATTTATAAAAATGATTTAAAAAATTTAAGAGAAGTAAAACTATGGTTAAAATAAAATGCCAACTGTAAACTTAAATAGAGAAGAATTTGAAAAATTACTTGGAAAAAAGCTAACAACTGAAGAACTAAAAGAAAATATAAGTTTTCTTGGCACAGATCTGGATAATATAAATGATAAAGAAATTATTGTAGAGATATTTCCAGACAGACCTGATTTATTAAGTGAAGCAGGATTAGCTCGTGCTTTGGCTTCTTTTATCAAATATAAACCAGGATTAAAACATTATAAAGTGTTAAAATCAAATTATAAAGTTATTATAGATAATTCAGTAAAAGACGTACGTCCGTATACTGCTTGTGCGGTTGTTAAGAATTTAAAATTAAATGAAATTAGAATTAAAGAAATAATTCAATTACAAGAAAAATTACATGTTACTTATGGAAGAAACCGTAAAAAAGTTGCTATTGGTATTTATCCACTAGAAAAGATTAAATTTCCAATAAAATTTCTAGCCAAGCCAAGTAATGAAATTAAATTTCAACCTTTAGATTCTGATAAGGAACTAACAGCAGATGAAATATTTGAGAAACATCCAGCTGGAAAAGAATATGGTCATTTATTAAAAGATCTTAATAAATATCCTTTGTTCATAGATTTAAATAATAATATTTTAAGCATGCCTCCAATTATAAATTCCGAATCTGCAGGGAGAGTTACCTCTAATACAAAAGATGTTTTTATTGAGTGCAGCGGATTTGATTTTAGGATTTTGAAAAAATGCTTGAATATGATTGTTTGTGCACTAGCTGATTTAGGTGGTATAATCTATGAAAATGAATTAAATTATCAAGGGAAAAAAGAAATCACCCCTAATTTAGAACCAGAGGAAATGAAATTAAACATCAATTATGTAAATAAGATTTTGGGTTTAAGTTTAAATGAAAATGAAATTAAAAGTTTACTTGAGAGAATGGGTTACAACTATGAAAATAAAAAAGTTTTAGTTCCTGCCTATCGTGTAGATATTTTGCATGAAATTGATTTAGTTGAAGATGTAGGGATAGCTTATGGTTTTAATAATTTTAAGGAGAAAATCCCAAATATTGCTACAATAGGTGAAGAAAATAAATTTTATGTTTTTAAAGAAAGAATTTCTAATTTACTCATAGGTTATAATTTAATTGAGGTAAGAAATTATAATTTAACCAATAAGATCAATTTAAATGATAAGATGAATTTTGATTCTAATATAATATATTTAGCTAATTCATTAAACCAGGATTATAATTGCTTACGCACATGGATTATTCCTAGTTTACTTGAGACACTATCAAAAAATAAACACAATGAATTTCCTCAGAATATATTTGAAATAGGCACTATATTTAAAAGGGGTGATTCTGAAACAGGGATTGTAGAAAATGAAAGATTAGCAATTGCATTATGTCATAATAAAGCTGACTTCACTCAAATTAGACAAATTCTTGAATCACTATTACTTAGTTTGGGATTAAAATATGAAATTAAAGAGGTTGAACATGCAAGTTTTATTTCTGGAAGAGTTGGCAGGATATCTATAAATAATAAAAATATCGCTTATATAGGAGAATTAAATCCGAAAGTTCTGGAAAACTGGAATTTAGAAATGCCAGTAGCTACCTTAGAGTTAAACTTAAATGACTTATTTGATTTGATTAAACCATAAAGTTTTTAAATAATAAAGTTATTTACTATTTTAGAATGGTTAAAGAAATACTTTCAGGTGGGCATACATTTAGAGAATATGCTTTATTACCTAATCTTACTAAACCTGAATCTCATATATCTAAAGTTAGTCTTGAAACTAAACTTACAGGTAATATTGTTCTTAGAAACCCTTTCTTAAGTGCAGCTATGCAATCTGTTACAAATTATGAAATGGCTTTAGAATTGGGAAAACAAGGAGGAATGGGGGTTTTACCAGTTGGCTTAAAAGTAGAAGAACAAAGTGAGATCGTAAGAAAAATTAAAGAATACGAAATGAGTTTTGTTGAAGATCCTGTAACTGCTAAAGAAAATGAAACAATAGAAGGGGTTTTAAGAAAAATAGAGATATATGGTCATTCAAGAATTCCAATAGTTGATGAGTATAAAACTCTCTTAGGGATGTTTACATTAAAACATTATGTAGAAATGGAATCTAAACCTAATATTCAAAACCCAGTTACAACTGCTATGATTCTTTTTTCAAATGATATACCGCCACTTGATTTAAATGCAGATATACCATACTGTAAGGATTGTGATATATCTGTAAAAGATGTTGAAAAATTATTTAGACCTAATGACAAATCTAATGGTAAAAAGGATAATGTTCAAAGATATTTGGTAGTAATTGATAAACAGAATAGAATCAGAAAATTGGCATTTAAGAGAGATACTGAAACAATACCTATAGCTTCTGCAATATCAACTTATAGAGGATGGAGAAAAAGAGTAGAAAAAAACATAAAAGCAGGTGTTGATTTAATTGTTATAGATACTTCTGATGCTCATAATGTATATACTCGTAATCTTATTAAAGAATATAAATCTATGAATGTAAGAACTCCAATTTGTGCTGGAAATGTAGTAACTTATGTTGGAGCGATGTATTTAATGAAAGCGGGAGCTGATATTATAAAAGTAGGTATGTCTTCTGGATCAATGTGTACAACAAAACCTCAAAAAGGAGTAGGAAGAGCTCCAATGACTGCTTTAATAGAAGTAGATAAAGCACGACAAGAATATTTTAAAAAAGAAGGTAGATATATTCCTTTGATAATGGATGGTGGTGTCTCAACTGCAGCAGATGTAATTATAGCTCTTAGTATTGCAGATGTTGTTATGATGGGTTATTATTTTAATAGATTCTTTGAAGCTGCTGGAGAAAAATTCGATGAAGATGGAAATATTACTAGGGATGAAACTAAAATGAAATTTGTAGAAATATATGGAGAAGGATCAAAAAAAGGATTAAATTTACTTAGATATGATCATTCCCCATTAACTTTCTATGAACAAGGAGTGGTAGGAAAAGTACCTTATGAAGGAAGATTAAAACCTTTCCTTAAATCAGATCTAGAAAAAATTAAAGATGCATTAAGCAATACTGGTTGCAGAAATTTAGAAGAATTCAGAAAAAAAGCAGTAATTGAATTAAATTCACCAGAGGCATACCGAGATTTAGATACTACATTTAAAATAATTACAAATTAAATTTTTATTAAAATGTCATTAGATAGATTAATTGCAGAAAATAATGTTATAGCAGTAGTTGATAATCAATGGGGAGATACAGGAAAAGGTAAAATTGTTGATTTTCTAGCAGAATATGTAGATATTATTGCAAGAGGTAATGGTGGAGCAAATGCTGGCCATACTATTTCTATAAATGGAAATAATTTTATATTTCATCTAATACCTTCTGGAATACTTTACGATGAGGATAAAACAAATGTTATTGGTAGTGGAGTTGCATTTGATCCAAGATCTGCACTAGAAGAATTAAAATTTCTTGATCGAAATAATAGAACTTATAATAATTTAGTAATTGCATATAATGCTAAATTAGTTTTACCACAACATTTACTTTTAGATAAATTAAAAGGAGGTTTAAACATAGAAACTACTGGTAGGGGTATTGGACCAGCATATGTAGATCATGTTTCTAGAATCGGATTAGTTGTAAGAGATATGTTAAATAAAGATATTTTTTATAAAAAATTAAAAGATAATTTAGAAGAACATAAAATAAGATTAAGGAATGAAGATTCAGAAAAAATTAGAGAGATACTACAACATGAACATTTAAGTAATAGTGTTTTTTATAATGAAAAGGAAATTTTTGATATTGATGCTATTGTTGAAAAATATTTGGAATATGGTGAATTCTTTAAAAAAATGATTATAGATACTGATGAATTTATGATGGATTCTTTAGGTAAGTCAAAAATTCTTCTAGAAGGTGCTCAAGGACTTTTATTAAGTCTTGATTCTGGAACTTATCCATATGTTACTTCTTGTGATACTTCAATCCAAGGTCTTGCAAAAGGAGTTGGACTTCACGAACAAAATATAGACTTAGGTTTAAGTGTTACTAAAGCATTTTATATGACAAGAGTTGGAGGAGGATCTTTCCCAACAGAAATAAAAGGAGAAGAAGCTGAAGTTATAAGAAAGAAAGGAAATGAATACGGTGCAACTACTGGAAGACCAAGAAGAATAGGCTGGTTAGATTTACCTTTGTTAAGATATGCTGTTAAAATAAATGGTCCTGATATAGGATTAACTAAATTAGATGTTTTAGACGAATTTGATGAAATTAATCTTTGTATAGCTTATAAATATCAAGGACCTGATTATAATTTAGGTAGTGATTCAATTTTAAGAAAAGGTGATATATTAAAAGTTGCAATTCCTTATCCTGAAGTACTTGATCATTGTGAACCAATTTATAAAAAATTTAATGGATGGAAAATGAATACTACTGGAATTACTTCTTATTTAGATTTACCTCAAAATATGAGAGAGATAATAAAATATGTTGAAGAAGAAGCTAATGTTAGTGTAAAACTTATTTCAAATGGTTGTGATAGATCTCAAATTATTTTTATTTAAATTTATATAAAACTCTTTCAAAATTTAAAACTTTATTATTTCTTATTTTAATGCCCTCTTTTTTAAGTAATTTTATTTTAATTTTTATACCTCTATTAAATCCACCTATATTTTTATTGCTATTAACTATACGATGGCATGGTATAAATTTATAAGGATTTTTATTTAAAACTTGACCAACTAAACGATATGCTTTTGAATTTAATTTTTCTGAGATTATTTTATAAGTTGAAATTTTACATCTAGGAATTTTTTTAACTAAATTATAAACTTTATCTTCAAACTTCATTTTTTTAATTTATAAATTTATTTGTAAAGTCTCTTCTGCTAAACTTTTAGTTAAATGCAATATACTATCTAAGCTACTCAAAACAATAATTTCTTGCATAGTTTTATTTTTAAATTTATTTTTTAAGTTATTAGTGATCAAATTAGAACTATCATAAAATTTTTTTATTTTATGTTTATCAAAACTATAGAATATATCTCTATAAAGCTCTAATAAATTATTAACTTTTTTAAAAACTTCTAAAGTATTTTTATTAATTTTAATATTATGCTTCATGCAAATCATACTTAATTTTCTATACTCATCTCCAATTTCCTCTAAAACAGAAATAATTTTATACATCGAGCTAGTTTTTTTATAGCTGATATAACCTTGTTTATTTAAAACTCTTAAACATAAATTAGTAAATTTATTTACGCTATAATCTGTTTGTGGCATATTTTTTAATACAATCATCTCACTAGATTGAATAGCTTCTAAAGTGTTATTAGCCATATCTGTTAACAAAGTTATTATTTTCTTTAAGATATCATCAATTTTAGAATTTTCAACAGGAGCTAAATCTTTAATTATAATTTTATCTTCTTCATGTTTAGTTATAGCCCATCCATTTAAAGCATGTATAAATCTTTGGATAATTTTACGTTTTTCTAAATTACAGTTATTAACTACTACTTTATCTACACCTTTTCTATACAAAGAAATTAAATATCTCCATATTAAGTTCCAGTCTAAATCAGTTAAATCTATTTCTGCTTCTAATGGTGTTATTTTATTAGATTTTATTATTAAATTATTATCGTGATTTTCTATTTCTAATTCATCTCCTTTATTAATCTCATTATTTTTAATCCAATCATGTGGTAAACTAATAATACTTGTACCAGTGCTTGTTTCAACTACTCTTCTTCTCATTTTTAACCTCGATAAGATACCACTTTAAAGTGATATACCTATTTATAAATCTTTCGATTTTATTTAAATTTTTTAAAAATCTCTAAATTATTTAGATTATCTATAGACTTTAACAGTTATATTTATATATGCTTAAAATAAATATCTTTCAAATAAAATGTCTAATAAATTATTTTCAGATAAATTTATTCTAACTCCAAAATTAAAACCATTAATAGTAAATGGAAGTCTATATTACAACGATAAAGAAGGTACTCATAATTTATTAAGACTAAAAAAAGAAGTAATTAACGAATTTATACAGTTAAATAATAAAGAAGTTTCTCCTGTGTATAGAATGGAATTTTACCGTAATTCAAATCAATTACTAAAAAGGATTGAAGAATTAGGAGAAGAAGGAAAATTACCTGTATTATTATTTTTTTATGCAAGGTTTTAAATAAATTTCAAAACTTAATACTTTTTAATTTTTATATAGATTTTTAGTAAAAATTTATATAAATTATTTTCTCCTTGTAATTTAAATATGTCTTCGACTTTATAAAGATAAGATTGGGGGTGTTTACTATGATAAGTAAAAAAGATTGGTTATTAATAACTCATTTTAGAAAAAATGCTAGAAAAAGTTTAACAAATATATCAAGAGAAACAAAAATCCCTGTAAGTACGATTTTTGACAAGCTTAAAAAATATGAAGGAAATTTAATTAAAAAACATACAAGTTTATTAGATTTTGGAAAACTTGGGTTCAGCATAAGAACAAATATTTTAATAAAAGCAGAAAAAGAGAGTAGAATAGCTTTACAAGAATTCCTAATTAAAAATCATAATGTTAACTCAGTTTATAAAATAGATATTGGTTTTGATTTTTTAGTAGAAGGAATTTTTAAACATATAAAAGAACTGCATGAGTTCTTAGAAAAAGTAGAAGAAAATTTTAAAATAGAAACCAAACAAGTTTATTATATAGTTGATGACTTAAAAAGAGAAGCATTTTTAAGTAACCCACAACTTTTAGATATAATTGGAATACAATAGTTTAATCAACTAATTTAATACCTTCTCTAATCCAATCTTTACTTCTTTTTTCTTTATTTTTATCTGTTATTTCTTTAGCAAGGGATAAAGCTTTTTTAGCTTCTTCTGGAGTCATACCTAAAAATATAGCTACACTTAATAAATCTTTTAAGCTTCTCATATTAAATGGATCTTCTGCAAAACTAGCAAATATCATTTTTACTTTATATTTTCTACAAAGTTTAATATTTTGTCTTATTATCCCAATTATTTTAGCTGCATCTTTTGCATTTAAAATTTCATTAAAAGAGAATGCTATTGCGATATTGTTTTTTGCTGCTAATTTACATAATACTTGATTTAAACCAGGGCTTCTATAATCTAAAGAATCTCTTGAAGAATCTTTTTCTGGGCTTAATAAAATATCCACTTTTCTATTCTCTAAAATAGATCTATTTATTTTTTGATTACCTTCTACAATAATTAAATTTGTTCTTATACTCTTTATTTTTCTTTTAAATTCGTATTCATTTTCTGCTCTTATTAAAGTTACATTCTTATCATCTATAAAAATAACTTTGTTATCTAGTCTTTCAGCTATTTTTATAATTTCTTGTTTATTTGTTGGGAAAACTAAATCTACTAACATATTTTATATAATTTGGAATAAAGGGTTTATAAAAATTTTGATTTAATTATTTTGCTAAACTCCAAAGCTTTTCAAAAATTAGTTTTTGTGTTTTATTAACAGCTTCATTTTCAATAATTATACTAATAAAATTTTCTTTATCAAAAGATTTATAAAAAACCGTTTTTAAATTAAGTTATGAAAAAATTTAAAGATTATTTATTTAGAGATAGCCTTATAGTTTTTATAACATCAATAATTATAGGTTTACTTTACTATTTTTTTGGTACTTACATGGGAAGAAAATTAGGACCTGCTGATTATGGTATTTTTGGAGTTTTATTTTCAATTTTTCTTATTTTTACAAATTCAGCTTCAGCGATTAATATGTTAACAATAAGATTAACATCTTATTTTAAAGCTAAAAATAAATATGATAAAATTAATACAACTTTTCGTACTTTCTTAAGAATTTTTTTCTTAAGCGGATTAATTTTGTTTATTTTAATAATAATTTTTAGCAAACCAATTATATTTTTATTAAAAATTCCGTCTATAATCCCAATAATAATTCTAGGTTTACTTATATGGGCTTATATAATATTAACTTCTATACAAGGGATATTAAATGGTATGCAAAGATTTATTTCACTAGGTTTTCTACGTTTTTTATTCTCTTTTTTTATACTAATTTTTGGATTTATTTTAGTAAATTTAGGTTTAAAAGTTAATGGTGCACTGCTTGCTTTATTTTTAGGAACATTAATAGTTATTCCAATCGGTATCTTAAAATTAAAAAATATACTTAAAAATAAGAAAAGTAAAATAATGTATAAAGAAATAAAAAGTTTTATCATTCCAACAATTACGGCTTCAATTATTCTATCTATAATTTTAAATATAGATGTTGTATTAGTTAAATTTTTCTTTAATAATATACAAGCTGGGTTTTATGCTGCAGCATCTTTAACTGGTAAAGTTATATTTTTTATTTCAAATAGTTTTATTACAGTTATATTTCCAAAAGCTTCAGAATTTTATGATAGAAATAAGAGTACTGCTTCTTTATTAAAAAGAAGTTTTATTTATGTAACTTTAGTATCTTTATTTATTATTTTAATTTACTTTTTAATACCAAATCTTTTAGTAAATTTATTTTTTGGGAGTGAGTATAAAATAAGTAATTTAATTGGGTTATTCGCTATTGCAATTTCCTTTTATTCTTTAAGTAATTTATTAGTAACTTATAATCTATCTATCGAGAAATTTAAATTTTTATATGTTTTAATTCCAGCTTCAATTTTAGAAGTAATTTTAATAATTTTATTTCATAATACATTATTACAGGTTGTTTGGATTTTAACTATTTTTATGATATTATTATTTATTATTTTAGTGATAATTAGTAAAAATGAAATTTTAAGTATTTTTAGAAAAGAAAGTTATATAAAGTAAAATTTAAGGGTTAAGTTGAATGGAAATCAAAGTTTGTGCAGTTGGTGGTTATAATGAAGTTGGAAAAAATATGACTGCCGTAAAAATAGACAATGAAGTAATTATATTAGATATGGGTTTTTACTTGCCTAAGATTGTTAGTTTTGAAGAAGAGGGTGGCCATAGAAAAAATTTAACTTCCAAAGATTTAATTGATATAGGAGCAGTACCTAATGATACTGTAATAAGTTCTTGGCACGATAAAGTTAAAGCTATTATAGTAAGTCATTGTCATTTAGATCATTTAGGTGCAGTTCCATATTTAGCTAATAAATATAATTGTCCAATAATAGCTACTCCCTACACAATAGAGGTTTTAAGAGGGATGTTAAAAGATGATGATATGGTGTTAAAAAATCAGATTAAATCTTTAAATGCTAATTCATCTTTAAAAATAAGTGAAAATATTGAAATAGAATTTTTACATGTAAATCACTCTACTTTACAAACAGTTATAGTTGTAATACATACTAAAGAAGGAGATATAGTTTACGCCAATGATTTTAAATTTGATAATAGTCCTGTTATTGGACAAACATCTAATTATGAAAAATTAAAAAAATTGAATACGCTTGCATTAATTTCAGATTCTTTATATGCAGATACAGAAGGTAAAACTCCTAGTGAAAAAGTAGCTAGAGAACTATTGAGAGAGGTAATGCTTGGAACTAATAACGAAAGGAATACTATTATCGTAACAACGTTTTCTTCTCATATTGCAAGACTTAAAAGTGCCATTGAGTTTGGTGAAAAACTTAACAGGAAAATTGTTTTTTTAGGAAGAAGTTTGGCGAAATATACTTATGCAGCTGAGAAATTAAATTTAATCAATTTTTCTAAGGATGTAGAAATTTGTACTTATGCAAATCAAATTAGAAGAAAATTAAGCCATATTGAAAAACAGGGTAGAGATGATTACTTGATTATATGTACGGGTAATCAAGGAGAACCAAAAGCTGTTTTAACTAAGATTCTTAATAATATATTACCATTTAGATTTCTACCAGAAGATCAAGTAATATTCTCTTGTAGAACCATACCTGTAGAAATAAATATAAAAAATAGAGCTTTGGTTGAAAGTAAACTTAAAAGTAAAAAAGTTAGAATTTTTAAAGATGTTCATACTTCTGGTCATTGTTCTAGAGAAGATTTAAGAGATTTAATTAATTTAACTCATCCTAAACATATTATTCCAACACATGGTGATACAAAAAAATTAAGTTATTTATCAGATCTAGCAGTTGAAATGGGTTATAAAGAAGGAAAAAATGTTCATGTAATGCACAATGGCCAAATTCTAAATTTAGTATAATTCTTATTGATTTAGGGGTAGTAACAGAAATTAAAAAGAAAGGGATTAAAGTAATACTCCTAAGCTATCCAATTAGAGATACTTTTCGTAAAGCGCTCATACTCAACAAAGTATATAACCTATTTGATAAGATAATCTCTCTTTACGATCCAT
>CAYHUI010000007.1:3355-28552 GCA_964360175.1 Candidatus Woesearchaeota archaeon | reverse complement strand
TGGGAAAAAGAATAATTTCACAAAGAAGGGGAAGAGGAACTATGGCTTATAGATATCATAGTTTTAGATTCAAGGCCGATGTTAAACATAGGAGTTATGATGATATTGAAAAATCCAGCTTGATACAAGGGATAATAGTTGATATAATTGATTGTCCTGGTCATACTGCTCCATTAGCTCTAGTCAAATTTGAGAATGGCGAGAAGAACTTTATATTAGCTCCTGAAGAAACTTATATAAATTATCAAATAACATCTGGTTTTAATGCTCCTGCAAATATCGGGAATACATTACCTCTAAAAAATATTCCAATAGGGGCCCAAATTCATAATATAGAATCCAAACCAGGAGATGGTGGAAAATTTATCAGAAGTTCTGGAACTTTTGCTAAAGTTATCTCAAAAGATTCTGATAAAGTTATAGTTTTATTTCCCTCTAATAAATATAAAACTTTAGATCAAAAATGTAGAGCTACTATGGGAATAGTTGCTGGTGGAGGTAGAACAGAAAAACCTTTTGTTAAAGCTGGTAAAGAATATTATGCTATGAAAGCACGTGGTAGACTTTATCCAAGAACTTCAGGAGTTTCTATGAATGCAGGAAATCATCCATTTGGTTCTGGTAGAGGAAGCCATAAAGGTAAACCAACTACTGTTTCTCGAAATGCACCTCCTGGAAGAAAAGTAGGCCAAATAGGAGCAAAAAGAACTGGATGGAAGAGATAAAAAATGGCAAAAGAATTTACTTATCGAGGGAAAACTTTAACAGAATTACAAGGTATGTCTTTGAATGAGTTTGCAAATTTGCTTCCGGCTAGACAAAGACGTACTATTAATAGAGGATTTACAGAGGTGGAAAAAAATTTACTTAAAAAAATTAGGAAATTTAAAGAAGGGAAATTAAAAAAACCAATTAAGACACATTGTAGGGATATGATTATTCTACCTGAAATGATTGGTTTAATCATTTTAGTTCATAAAGGTAATGAATTTCTACCAGTTACACTCTCTGATGAAATGCTTGGTCATTGCCTTGGTGAATTTGCATTAACAAGAAAGAGAGTACAACATTCTGCACCTGGTATTGGAGCAACAAAGTCTAGTGCAGCAGTATCTGTTAAATAAAAATGGCAAATGAAAATAAATCAAAAAATGAAATAGTTTTGACAGCGAGATCTATATATTTTAATCTACCTATATCAACAAAGAAATCTGTAGAAATCTGCGATTTTATAAGAAATAAAAAATTAGAAGATGCAAAATTTTTTTTAGGCCAAGTTATTAACAAAAAGTCAGCAGTACCTTTTAAGAGATATGATATGGATCTTGCACATAAAACTGGGATATCAGCAGGTGCTTACCCTATTAAAGCAGCTTCTTACATCTTAAAAGTTCTACAAAATGTTGAAGCTAATGCAGAAAATAAAGGTTTGGACAGATCTAATCTAAAAATAAGTTACTTAATTGCTAACAAAGGTACAAAAATATTTCATTCTGGAAGGAAACTAAGAAGAAAAATGAAAAGAACTCACATTGAAGTAAGAGTAGAAGAAATTAAAGAATCAAATAAAAAACATAAAAATGGCAAATGAAAAACAATTTATAAAACAAAATCAGAAATTTTATGATGTAGAAGAATATATCTCTAATATATTAGACAAAGATGGTTATAGTCATACAGAAATTTATAGAACCCCTCTTGGAGAAAAAATTGTTATTTATACTTCTAAACCAGGATTAATCGTCGGTAGGGGAGGCTCTAGTATTAGAGATTTAACTAAAATTCTACATGATAGATTTCACCTAGAAAATCCTCAAATAGAAGTTGCAGAAATAGAAAATCCTCATTTAAATCCACGAACAATTGCTAGATATATAGCTCATCTTTTTGAAAGGTTTGGACCGAGAAATTTTAAATCTGTTGGTTATAAAGTTTTAGAACAAATAATTGCAGCTGGCGCACTTGGAGCGGAGATAATTATATCTGGAAGAGGTATACCGAGTGAAAGATCGAGAAAATGGAGATTCTCCGCAGGTCATTTAAAAAAATCTGGAGATATTTCAGAAAAATTAGTCAGAAGGGGGGTTACAGTTGCTCATTTAAGATCTGGTGCTGTTGGAATTAAAGTTGAAATTCTTCCTCCAGATGTCCAAATGCCTGATGAAATTAAAAAGAAAGTTATAGAAAAGAAAGTAGAAGAACAAGTTGAAGAAAAAAAACCAGAAGAGAAAACAGAAAAGAAAACAATTAATAAAAAAATTAAAGTTAAAGAAAAAAAATCTGAGAAAAAAACTAAAAGGAGCGTAAAAGATGGCGAAGAGAAAGAAAAATGATCTTAATGTTTTAGATGAAAAAAAATTAAACGAGCAATTAGAAAATCTCAGGAAAGAGTTGATTAAATTAAATGCACAAGCTGCAGCAGGAACTTTACCTGAAAATCCTGGTAAAATAAGCAAAATTAAAAGGGATATTGCAAGAATATTAACTTTTAATAATCAAAAATTAAAAAAAGATTTAATCAAAAAAACTAAGGAGGAAATAAAATAAGAGTATGGGTGAAATTTGTTCAACATGCGGATTACCAAAAGAGCTATGTGTTTGTGAAACTATCGCAAAGGAAGGGCAGAGAATAAAAGTAACAATAGATAAAAGAAAATTTGGTAAACTAATAACAATGATTAAAGGTATTGACCCGTCAAATATTGATATAAAAGAAGTTGCTAAGAAACTAAAAACAAAATTCGCTTGCGGTGGTACAGTAAAAAATAGAGTAATCGAATTACAAGGAAATCACTTATATAAAATAAAAAAAGAATTAATTGATCTCGGTTTCAATAAAAATACAATAGATGTTGAATAATAATGACTATTAATCCAGTAAATCTTTTAAGGCACGAATTAATAGGCCTCAAAATAGAGATTATTGATTCAAAAAATAAATCTCTAATCGGTCTGAAAGGGAAAATAATAGATGAAACTAAGAATATAATCTTAATAAAACAAGATAATAAAATAAAAAGAATAATTAAAAATCAAGTTACAATGAAAATCTATCTCGATAATAAAAAAGTAGAAATCGACGGTAAACTTTTAGTTAGTAGACCTGAGGACAGAATTAAAAAATGAAAAAAAGTATTGGAATAGAAGTAGTCATACCTAAAAATAAATGCGATGATAAACATTGCCCATTTCATAGCAATTTAAAAGTTAGGGGAAGGATCTTTACAGGTAGTGTTATTAAAAAATATATTAAAACTGTTACAGTAGAATGGGATTATCAAATCTACATTCCTAAATATGAAAGATATATGAAAAAAAGGAGTAGAATTAAAGCTCACAACCCTACTTGTGTAGAATCTAATATTGGAGATAAAGTCAAGATTATGGAGTGTAAGCCTATAAGTAAAACAAAGAAATTCGTTGTTGTTGAGAAGTTAAATGGAGGTTAAAATTTAAAAAATGAAAGCTGTAAAAGCAAGAATTACAAAATCTTTACCAAAACGTGCAAAAGTCGATGTTTGTGATAATTCGGGCGCTAAAGTAATTCAAATAATATCTATTATCGGAGCTAAAACTGTTAAGAGAAGATATCCTGCGGCAGGTGTAGCTGATTTAGTTATAGCATCTGTTGTTAAAGGTAATTTAGAGATGAGAAAACAAGTTGTTCCAGCAATTATAGTTAGACAAAGAAAAGAGTATAGAAGGTTAGATGGAACAAGAATCAAATTTGAAGATAATGCTGCAGTTGTATTAAAAGATAAAAAAGGAAATCCTAAAGGTACTGTTATCAAAGGACCAATAGCAAAAGAAGTTGTAGAAAGATGGCCTGCAGTTGGAAGAATTGCAAGTATAATTGTATAAAATGAAAAAAAAATTTTCAAGAAATTGGATTGGAAGTAAACAGCCAAGAAAACAGCGTAAATATAGATATAATGCTCCTTTACATATAAAGCAAAAATTTATGTCGGTAAATTTATCAAAATATTTAAGGGAAGAATACAAAATAAGAAATATATTATTAAAAAAAGGTTACACTGTAAAAATTTTAAGAGGAGGTTTTAAAGGAAAAACAGGAAAAGTCGAAAGGGTCAATCTTAAGAGAGAAAAAGTTTACATTGAAGGTGTTTACAATGTTAAGAAAGACGGTACAAAGGCACCATATCCAATACACCCATCTAACTTATCAATAACTGAAATGAAGTTAGATGAAAGAAAAAGAAACAAATTAACGTCGAGATTAAACATAAAATCATGATAAAATGGTAAAAAGACATTTAAAAAGATTAGCAGCACCAAAAAGTTGGCCTGTAAAAAGGAAAATATCAAAATATATAGTTAGATCTATACCAGGCCCGCATAATCTAAATAATTCTATACCTTTAGCGGTTTTACTTAAAGAAATTTTAAATTATGCAGAGACAAATAGGGAAGTAAAAAAAATTCTTAATAACAGTAGTGTAAAAGTAGACAATATAGTTAGAAAAGATTACAAATTTCCAGTCGGTTTAATGGATGTAATTTCTATTAAAGATACCAATTTTAGAATTTTAATAAATAAAAGAGGAAAATTAATGATACATCCT
Source organism: Candidatus Woesearchaeota archaeon (assembly GCA_964360175.1). Classification (GTDB taxonomy): domain Archaea; phylum Nanobdellota; class Nanobdellia; order SCGC-AAA011-G17; family CAYHUI01; genus CAYHUI01. Next base: position 23,969 of record CAYHUI010000007.1, on the reverse strand, counting down.
ATCAAAGAAGAGGAATCTTTAATCAAACCATTTAAGATCATAGGTAAAAGAATGATCAAAGGAAAAAAGATACAAATTAGTCTTCATGATGGAAGAAATAAAATCATCGATAATAATAACTTTAAAGTTGGAGATACTCTAATATTAGATTTAGAGAAAAAAGATGTAAAAAATCATTTTATACTCAAAGAAGGTATGATAATTTACTTAGTTGGTGGTAAGCACAAAGGGGAAGTTGGAAAAATAAAAGAGATCCAAAATTTAAAATCTACTTATCCTCAAAAAGTTATATTTATGAAAGACGACAAAACATTAGAAACTTTAAAAGATTACGTATTTGTAATTGGAAAAGACAAACCATGTATTTCAATAGGTGAAGAAAATGAATAAAACAGTTACTCTAACAAGAAATAAATCTGAAAATAAAATGAGAGAGATTAAAATAGAAAAAATAACGCTTAATATAGGAGTAGGTAAACCTGGAGATAAATTAGATAAAGCTTTTAAATTATTAGAGAGTATTACAAAATCTAAAGTTGTAAAAACTCAGACTTTAAAAAGAATTCCGACATGGGATATAAGACCAAAACTCCAAATAGGATGTAAAGTAACTTTAAGGGGAAATAAAGCTGAAGATTTACTTATTAGATTGTTCAAAGCGGTTGATGATAAGATAAGCATAAATAAATTTGACCAATCTGGAAATTTTTCTTTTGGAATCTTAGAGTATATTGATATTCCTGATGCTATTTACGATCCTGAAATTGGGATTATCGGATTAGAAGTAGCTGTTACATTACAAAGAGCAGGTTATAGAGTTAAAAAAAGAAAACACAAGAGAGCTAAGATTCCAGCCAGACATATTATTACAAAAGATGAGGCTATCAAATTTATACAAAATAAATTTAATATTTCAATAGAGGATTAAAATGACAGCATCAGATTATAAAAAAACATTAAAACAATTAGAAGTTAAACCTGTTAAACTAAAAAAATATATTAAACATAATTTCCCAAAAGAAAGAAAATTTGGTAGGGGAACAAAAAAATGTAAAAGGTGTGGTAGAGTTGGACGCGGTTTTATAGAAAAATATGATATTAATCTATGCAGACAATGCTTTAGGGAGGTTGCAAAAAAAATAGGTTTTTTTAAATATAGTTAAAATGTTAAACGACCCATTAGCAAATGCTTTATCAAATATATCAAATTGCGATAAATTAGGTAAACAAGAATGTATAATCTTTCCTAGTTCGAAGATTATCAAAATTGTACTTAAAGTTATAAAAGATAAAAAATATATAGGGGATTTTAAAGAGGATATATCTAAAAAATCTTGGATAACAGTAAATTTATCAGGTAGAATCAATAAATGCGGCGCGATTAAACCAAGATTTTCAATTAGTTTAAAGAACTTTGAGAAATATGAAAAAAGATATTTGCCAGCAAAGAACTTCGGAATATTAATTGTGTCTACATCAAAAGGGGTTATGACACACACCGAAGCTATTCAAAAGAAATTAGGAGGAAAATTACTTGCTTATTGTTATTAAAAATGGTAAAAATAAAAAAATTAACCGAGGAAGTAGAAATTTTAGAAGGAGTAAATGTTGAAATAGAGGATAGTATAATCAAAGTTAAAAGTGATAGGGGGGAAATCCAAAGAAAGTTAATTTGTCCTAAAATTGAAATCTATAAACAAGATAATAAAATTATATTAGAAGCTAATAACGCAACAAAAAGAGAAAAAGTTATGATAAACACTTTTAGATCACATATCAAGAATTTAATTAAGGGAGTCACTCAAGATTACATATATAAATTGAAAGTTTGTTCTGGTCACTTTCCAATGAATTTATTGCTAGAAAAAAATAAATTACTTATAAAAAATTTTATGGGAGAAAAAATTCCAAGAAAAGCAAATATAGTTGATAATGTTGAAGTTAAATTAGAAGGAGATGTAATTATTGTCAGTGGGATGAATAAAGAAAAAGTCGGGCAGACAGCATCTAATATTGAATTAGCTACAAGAATCACCGGAAAAGATAGAAGAGTTTTTCAGGATGGGATATTTATAACATCAAAGGCAGGAAAAGAGATTAAATAAAAATGATAAATTTAAATTTAGCAAAACTTAGAAAAGAATTCAGATCAAAAAAGCCAGATTTTCTTAGAACAGATTCTAATAAAAAAATTTTCAAGAACAAGTGGAGAAAACCCCGAGGCATTAATAATAAAATGCGTTTTAATAAAAAAGGCCATGGCAAACAACCCAGAATAGGCTATAGCGCACCTCATAAAATAAAAAATCTTAATATTTACGGTTTAAAAGATATTTTAGTTTTTAATGTAAATAATTTAGATAATATAAATAAAGAAACTGACTCGGCTTTAATCTCAAATTCAGTTGGATTAAAGAAAAAAATTGAGATTGCAAAAAAAGCTAAAGATCTTAATATTTATATTAGTAATCTAAAAAATATCGATGAATTTTTGAGAAAAGCAGAAGAATCTCTTGCAAAAAGAAAACAAACCAAATTAAAAACTTCAGAAGAAAAGAAAGTATCTAAAGAAGAATCTCTAAAAAAAGTAGAAAAAAAAGAAGAAGCAAAAGAAAAAACTTCAGAAGAAATGAAAAAAGGAGAAGAAAAAGTTGAAAGAGAATTACTCAAAAAAGAACAAGTTGGAAAAATAGCTAAAGAATCTAAAACTAAAAAATCTGATAAATTTAAACAAACACCAATGCAAAGATCTATACCTACAGAATAATAAAATAATTATAAAAAAATTAATCAAAAAAAATAAAAAATGAAATTTAGTACACAACGAAGAATTGCAGCCCAACTTTTGAAAGTCGGCGTAAATAGAATCTCATTTGATGAAAATAGGTTGAATGATATCAAAGATGCTATTACAAAATTAGATCTAAGAAGTTTAATCAAAGAAAAAGCAATAAAAGTTAAACCTGTTGTAGGACAATCGAGATTTAGAGTAAGAGAAAGACTTAAACAAAAAAGAAAGGGTAGAAGAAAAGGCATTGGTTCAAGAGAAGGTAGAGCTACAGCAAGGCTTAAACCGAAAAAGACTTGGATGAATAAAATAAGAGCTCAAAGAGCTTTACTTAAATATTTAAAAGATAACAATTTAATAACCCCACAAAATTATCAAATCTTAAGGAGAAAAGCCAAAGGAGGATTTTTTAGGAGTAAACCTCATATCAAACTATACTTAAAAACACATAATTTAATTCAAAATGGCAAAAAATAGAAGATATACTGTTAAATTTAGAAGAAGATTGGCTGGAAAAACAAATTATAAAAAAAGATTGAAATTAGTTTCAGCTAGAACACCAAGAATTATTATTAGAAAATCTCTGAATAATTTTATAATACAATTAGTAGATTTCGATCCTAAAGGAGATAAAGTATTAACAACAGTCAGTTCAGCAAGACTTAAAGATTACGGATGGAATGCTCATACAGGCAATATGCCGGCTGCTTATCTAACCGGTTTATTATTTGGAAATAACCTTAAAAATAAAAATTTTAATGCTATTTTAGATTTGGGTTTGTATAGATCTATCAAAAAATCAAGTATTTATGCTGCTTTAAAAGGCGTAATAGACTCAGGTATTAAAGTAAAATATTCAGAAGAAGTTCTGCCTTTAGAAGGAAGGATAACAGGAAAACATATTTCAGATTATGCAAAGTTAATTAAAAATAATGGCAAATATCAAAAACAATTTTCCAATTATGCAAAAAATAATTTTGATGCGTTAAATTTTGAAAATCATTTTAAAGAAGTTAAAAATAAAATTTTAGGGAAAGCTTAAAAAAACAAAAAATGGTAAAAGAAAAACATCCAGTTGAGGAAGTAAAACATCCAGTTGATGAAGAAAAACCAGAATTAATTAAAGAAACTGGAGAACAAGTAGAGAAGGTAATAGAGAAAAAGATAGAAGAAACAAAAAAAGTTCTTGATACTAGAGTAGATCTAGAAGCATGGCAACCTATAACTGAATTAGGCAAGAAGGTTAAAACAGGAGAAATAACTAATATTGATGAAATATTAGAGAATGGTTATAAAATACTCGAAGCTGAAATAGTTGACGCTTTACTTCCAAATTTATCATCTGATTTAGTTGCAATAGGACAATCAAAAGGTAAATTCGGGGGAGGTAAAAGAAGTATTTGGAGACAGACACAAAAAAAGACAGCAGAAGGAAATAAGCCAAAGTTTGCTACTGTCGTTGTAATAGGAAATAAAGAAGGTTATGTAGGTATTGGTTACGGTAAGGCAAAAGAAACAGTTCCAGCAAGACGAAAAGCTATTAGAAATGCCAAATTGAATCTAATCAAAATTCATAGGGGTTGTGGAAGTTGGGAATGCGCCTGTAATAATGAACAACATTCAATTCCATTTAAAGTAGAAGGTAAATGTGGCAGTGTTAGAATATCTTTAATACCTGCGCCAAAAGGAACTTCAACTGTTATTGAAAATGAAACAAAAAAAATATTAAATTTAGCAGGCATTAAAGACGTTTATTCAAAAACATTCGGTCAAACAAGAACAAAATTAAATTTAATTTATGCATGTTTTGATGCATTAAAAAAATTAACTAAAACAAGATCAGATTTAAAAGCAAGTTAAAATGGATAAAAGAATAATTATTGTCAGGATAAGGGGGAGTATTGATGTAAATTATAAAGTAAAAGATACACTTAAAATGTTAAGATTATTTAAAAAGAATAGCTGCAGTATTTTTAATAATTCTGAATCAGTAATAGGAATGTTAAAAATTATTAAAGATTATACAACATGGGGCGAGCTGGATAAAGATACTTTTAAATTATTATTAGAAAAAAGAGGCAAGCTTGTTGGGAATAAACAATTAAATGAAGATTATCTTAAAGAAAAATTAAATTACGGTTTCGATGCATTTGCTGAAGATTTTATCAATTTTAAAAAAGAACTAAAAGATGTTCCTGGATTAAAACAATTTTTTAGATTAATGCCGCCAATAAAAGGTTATGAAAGAGCAGGAATAAAAAAACCATTTAGTATGGGCGGTGCTTTAGGTTATAGGAAAGAAAAAATAAATGATTTAGTTAAAAGAATGGTTTAAAATGACAGTTAATAAAAGAAAAAAATTCACAAGGCAAAGAGCAGGTCATACTCATGGTTATGGAGCTAAGAAGAAACATAGAGGAGCGGGCAGTAGGGGGGGGAGAGGTATGGCTGGAACTGGTAAAAGAGCAGGCCATAGAAAACCAAGAATATTAAAATTATATGGTAAAAATTATTTAGGAAAAATAGGTTTTAAAGATGCTAATAAAAAATTAAATGTAATAAATTTAAGTTATTTAGAGGAAAATGTAGATAAGTTGTCAATAAAAGAAAATGATTTTTACACAATAGATCTAATCAAATTAGGTTATGATAAAGTTTTAGGTACAGGTAATTTAACTAAAAAATTTAGAGTGATTTCAAAATCTTTTTCAAAAAGTGCTATTGAAAAAATTAAAAAAGCTGGAGGGGAAGCAGTTAAGATTTAATTTTAAAAGATGGCTTTTTTTAGAAATATTTTAATGAATTTGCCAGAAGTAAGTGCACCAGTACATAAAGTTGGTTTTAATGAAAAATTAAAATGGACCGGTATAATTCTAGTTGCATTTTTTGTTTTATCAGCAGTTCCTTTATTTGGTTTAGGTCAGAATGCTTTACAACAATTTGAATCTTTAGCAATAATATTAGCTTCTTCTTTTGGAAGTATTTTATCATTAGGTATAGGTCCAATAGTAACCGCATCTATAGTATTGCAACTATTAGTAGGTTCTGGAATTTTAAGAATAGACATGACAACACATGAAGGAAGAAGAACTTTTCAAGGTTTGCAAAAAATATTATCTATCTTCTTTATAGTATTTGAATCTTCTATATTTGTATTTATGGGGGGTTTAGCTCCTTCGACAACTTTGGTAGCTGATAGTTATAGATTAATGCAGTTTATTTTAGCATTTCAGTTATTTTTAGGTGGCGTAATGGTATTATATATGGATGAAGTTGTTAGTAAATGGGGATTTGGATCTGGTGTTAGCTTGTTTATTGCAGCTGGTGTAGCACAACAAATTTTTATTAGAGCTTTTTCTCCATTAACAGCTACGGGTAATTGGGCATTTGGTTCTGGACAACCGCCTGTCGGATCTATTTTAGTATTAGTTATCTCTTTAGTTAGGGGTGATCCACGAGGAGCTTCTTTAGCATTCGCAGCAATATTAGCAACAATTTTAGTATTTTTATTAGCAGTATATGCACAATCAATGAAAGTTGAAATTCCATTAAGTTTTGGAAAGGTTAGAGGTTATGGTATAAGATGGCCATTAAAATTTTTATATACAAGTAATATCCCTGTAATATTAATTGCAGCTTTAATGGCAAACATACAATTATGGGCTAGCTTATTAGAAAGAACTGGCAGACCTTTTTTAGGAACTTTTACAAATGGCATTCCTACAAGCGGTTTAGTTACATGGTTTTTCCCGCCAGATATTATAAGAAATTTGTTAACAGGAGCATTTACAAGAATTGATTTATATCATGCAACAGTTTATGCTTTAATAATGATTATAGGTGCAATAGTATTCTCGATATTTTGGGTACAAACAGCTGGTATGGATGCAAGAAGTCAAGCAAGACAAATTATGGCATCTGGTTTACAAATTCCTGGTTTTAGAAGAGATGAAAGAGTGTTAGAAAGTGTTTTAAGCAGATATATACTTCCACTAACAGTTATGGGTGCAATAGCAGTAGGATTTTTAGCAGCACTTGCAGATTTGACAGGAGCTTTAAGCAGAGGTACTGGAATTTTATTAGCTGTTATGATAATCTATAATTTATACGAATCTGTTGCACAACAACATATGATGGATATGTATCCTGGATTAAGAAAAGTAATGGGTGAATAAGATGGTATTGAATTCATTTTTCAACGCAATTTTTGGGTTTATTGTAGATAAGTCCCCTGTTGGAACTGTTTTGATAGTCTCATTTATATTAACATTAATTGTAACACTAGTCTATAAACTTACTACAAATCAAACGCTTTTAAAAGCGTTGAAAGAAGAGATGAAAACTTTAAGGGCTGATATGAAATTATATAAAAACGATCATTCAAAGTTAATGGAACTGCAAAAAAAATCTATGGAAAAGTCAATGGAGCAAATGAAACATACAATAAAGCCAATGATAATTACATTCATACCATTAATTTTTATATTTGGTTGGTTGAGAGATACTTATCCTGCAGAACAGATTATTTTGAAATTTCCATTTAATCTCCCTAAAATGGGGAGTAGCTTAGGTTTTGGTTGGCTAGGTATTTATGTTTTATCGTCAGTAATATTTAGTATAATCTTAAGGAAAATTTTAAAAGTGCATTAAAATAAACTTTTTGAAAAAGTTTAAAAATGTAATTAAAAATAAAAATAATAAAAATGGTAGCTGGAAGATTTAAATCAAGAACATTCCGTAGAGTTTTTGTTAAAACCCCGGGTGGAAAAACTAAAGTGCATTATAGAAGAAGGAAATTAGGTAGAGCTATATGTGCAGTATGTAAAAAACCTTTACACGGTGTTCCAAGAAAAATCCAATCTGAATTTAAAAATTTACCAAAAACTAAAAAAAGACCAAGTAGACCTTACTCTAATCTATGTAGTAGTTGTATGAGGGAAAAAATTTTAGAAAAAGTAAGGAGTTTGTAAAATGTTATTAGATGTAGGAAGAATTTGTTGTAAAACAAGTGGGAGAGAAGCAGGAAATTATTGCGTAATAGTCAATAGGATTAATGATAATCTTGTTTTAATAGATGGTTATGTTAGAAGAAAAAAGTGTAATATAAAACACTTAGAACCTTTAGATAAAATAATCAAAGTTGATAAAGATACAAATAGCGAAATTATAAAAAAATTAATCAAAGAATCAGGATTAAAAATAAAAGAAAGAAAAATTAAAAGAAGTCCTAAAATGGTTAAACAAGAAGCGAAAGAAAAACATGAGACAAAAGAAGCAAAAAAACCTAAAGAGATTAAAAGTTAAAATATGTCCTATCTGCAAATCAAACAATATAACTTTATATATGGGTGGCCAAATGGGAAATTATAAATGTAAAAATTGCGGTTATGTCGGTTTTATAATCTTAGAAAAGGAGGTTAAATAAAATAGCACTTTTAACAAATATACTTTATATTGCTGGAGTTGTAATCTTAATAGTTTTATTTATCAAATTTATTAAGAAAGTCTTTTTGGCAATATTCTTTTTAATTTTAATATTGATTTTATTATCATTATTATTTTTATAAAATGGCTAAAGAAAATAGAGATAAGGAAAAAGAACTGCAACAAAAATATTTGGAATTACAGTTAATTAATAATCAGATGAACCAGATGCAGCAACACTTAAATTTAATAGAAGCACAAATTCTAGATCTTAAACATTTAGAAAATAGTTTAGAAGAAATTAAAAATGTTAAAGAGGATACAGAAATTTTAGTGCCTCTTGGTTCTGGGACTTTCATAAAAGGAAAATTGATTGATAACAAAGAAGTGTTGATGAATGTTGGTGCAAATACCATTGTTAAAAAAGATTTAGAAGATGCAATCTCTATCATCAAGAATCAAGAAGAAGAACTTAAAAATTTAATAGAACAGGTTGAAAGAGAATTAACTGATGTAAGTGTTCAAGCACAGATAGTTCAACAAGAAGTTCAGGATTTAGTTAAAGAATAAAACAAAATTATTTAAACTTTACTTACTTCTTATAGTAAATGAATGATATTTTAAAATTTTACAGCAGAAAAGATATTCAAAAAGAACTAGTAAGAATATCTAAAGACAGAGAAGTTACAGTTAAATTTAATGATAGTTATGGTAAAAGACCAGACATATTACAATTTGAAAATGATATATTAGAATTAGCAAAACAAGGAGCTACTTCTTTTCATTTTTCAGAAGAACATTGGAAAAATCCTTTATCATTAAAAGCAGGCATGTCTAAAAAACAATTAGATGATTTAAGAATAGGTTGGGATTTAATTTTAGATTTAGATACTAGTTATTTTGAATATGCAAAAATAGCAGCTTTTTTAATAATAGATGCATTAAAATTTCATGATGTAGAAAATATTTCTGTAAAGTATAGTGGAAATCGAGGTCTTCATATCGCAATTCCTTTTAAATCATTTCCAAATAAAGTTAATAATGTTGAAACAAAATTATTATTCCCAGAAGGTCCAAGAGTAATAGCCTCTTATTTAAAAGAAATAATCAAAGGACATTTATCAAATAAAATTTTAGAGTTAAATTCAATAAAAGAAATTTCCGAAATAGCAAAAAAACCAATTAATGAACTTAAAAAAGAAAATAAATTTAATCCATTTTCAGTTGTAGATATAGATACAATCTTAATATCTAATAGGCATATGTTCAGATCTCCCTATTCCTATCACGAATTAACTGGTTTAATAAGCATCCCAATAAAACAAAATGAAATTTTAAAATTTAATAAAGAAGACGCAAATATAAAAAATATTAAAACTGATGTTAAATTTTTAGATAAAGAGATAGAGTTAGACGCAAAGCAATTGATCATGCAAGCATTCGACTGGCAACTTAAACAAGATAAAAAAATAATTGTTGTAAGAGAATTTATTACCCCTGATCAAGCTATTCCTCTAGAATGTTTCCCGGAATGTATAACTTTAGGTTTGCAAGGATTAAGAGACGGAAAAAAAAGGTTTTTATTTGTACTACTCGCTTTCTTAAAAAGCGTTGGATGGTCTATGCAAGAAATAGAAAATTTAGTTTATGATTGGAATAAAAGGAATTACGAACCATTAAAAGAAAATTATGTTAGATCCCAATTAAATTGGCATAAAAGACAAACTCAAAAAATATTACCTCCTAATTGCGATAATAAAAATTATTATGATTATGTTCCTATTAAAGGCGATAAACCAGTAGATTTATGTAAAGATATAAAAAATCCAGTTAATTATGCTGTTAAAATGTTTAGAAGATTTAAAGGAAAAAATTTAACTCCAAAAACTTTATAAAATCTATCTTATTATAAATAATGATGGGCAGGATAAAAACAACATTGGTTAAAAGGAATGTAGAAGATTTAATTAAAGAGCACGGTGATAAATTTAAAGATGATTTTGAAAGTAATAAAACAATAGTAGAAGAATTTTTACAAATAGCATCTAAAAAATTAAGGAATATTATTGCAGGTGCTGTAACAAGATCAATTAAAAAACAAAAATTATAGTCTTAAATTAGAGAAGACAGTAAAAATTTTGGAGGGTTAACAAAAATGGCAGAAGGGACAGATGAGCACACTGTATTCATCGGTAGCAAACCGTTCATGAAATGAAGGCAAGTTAATTCTTTCTTCACAGGATTTACATTACCGGTGTAGTGATGCAATTTACAACGCAAGGAGCAAACGAAGTTGCAATAAAAGCAAGAGGTAAATTTATTTCGAAATGCGTAGATGTTGCAGAAGTAACAGCTAAGAGATTTCTAAAAGATATAGTTGAATTAAAAGATATAAGAATAAACAGCGAGGAATTTGAAAACCAAGAAAAAAGGTTAATACGCGTTAGCACAATAGAGATTACACTAGTTAAAAAATAAATTTTTCTTTTTTTCTTATTTTTAAAAAGATTTATATAGGGTTATTATTTTATTTATCTAAAAAAGAGGTGAAGAATGCCTGATTTAATAAGCTTAATCTCTAATTTAAATTTACCATCCAATATCCTTTTTGACATAGCTATTATAATAATAGTCGCAACTTTATTTGCATATTTAGCTAAATTCTTTAAACAACCTTTAATTTTAGCATACATATTAACGGGATTGATAATAGGACCTTTTTATCTCGGTTTAATAAAAGACTTAGACGTAATAAGAGCACTTGCAGAAATAGGTGTCGCATTCTTACTTTTCGTAGTTGGTTTAGAATTAAATTTTAAGAAGATAAAAGAAGTAGGATTTGTAGTCTCTTTTAGCGGCATTATAAAAATAGTTATACTTTCTGGTTTAGGTTATTTTATAGCTCTGTTATTTGGTTTTGTAAAACTAGAAGCGTTTTATCTTGCCTCTATTTTAGCATTTAGCAGCACAGCAATAGTAATTCAATTATTATCTAATAAAAGAGAGATAGATACACTGCATGGTAAAATCTTGATTGGAATCCTGATTTTAGAAGATATAATTGCGATTTTATTGTTAGCAATATTATCGACAGAAACATTTAACTCTATAATATTAGTAAACTCTTTGCTAAAGGGAATCATACTTTTAATATTTTCGATAATTATTAGCACCTTTATTTTACCCAGCTTATTTGCATTTGCAGCAAAAAGTCAAGAACTTTTATTTTTATCAGCAGTAGCAACAGTTTTCTTTTTCTCTTTTACATCTTACTTTATAGGTTTTTCAATAGTAATAGGAGCATTTATTGCTGGTGTAACTCTTGCTAATCTTCCTTATAATCTAGATATCATAGGTGAAGTAAAACCTTTAAGAGATTTTTTCATGACTATATTTTTTGTATCCCTGGGAATGCAGCTGTCTTTTACTAATTTTAATTCTATTCTTATTCCATTGATAATATTTTTAGCTTTAATTTTGATAGTTAAGCCGATAATTATTACTTCTTTAGTTAGTTTATCAGGTTATAAAAAAAGAACTTCTTTTTTAAGTGGAATTTACTTAGCACAAATAAGTGAATTCAGTTTAATTTTAATATCACAAGCTTTTATCTTAGGTCATGTAAGTCAAGAATTATTTTCTTTAACCGTTTTAATTGCAATAATAACAATGATAATTTCTTCTTATTATATACAGTTTAGTAATAGAATTTATAATACTTTCTCAGGAATTTTAGGTATATTTGATAAACTTCCGACACATAGGGAAGAACTAGAATATTCCCCTGAAATTAAAAATCCAATTATTTTAATCGGGGGCCATAGAACTGGACGTATTATAATTGATACTTTAAAAAAATTAAAAACTAATTTATTAGTTATAGATTATCATCCAGATATAATCAGAATTCTAATGAACCAAAAAGTTCCTTGTATCTACGGTGATGCTACAAATTTAGAGATTCGAGAGAGAATCGATTTTAAAAATGCTAAAATGATAATATCTACTGTGAACGATAAAGAAACTAATTTAAATATAATTAAGTATGCAAAGAAAATAAATCCAAAAATAACAATATTTGTTTCAACAATACATATGCATGAAGCAAAAGAATTTTATAAGAATAAGGCGGATTATGTCATTTTACCCCATATATTAACAGGTGAGAGAATATCACATATCCTGGAAAGTTTAATTAAAAAGAAAAGTACTGTTAAGGATATAAGAAGATCGCATTTAGAGCAGTTAAATTTATTTTCTAAGAGATTTTTTCAATTAACTAAATAATAATGCCTCGGGCGAGAGTCGAACTCGCGATCTCCGGCTAACCCAATTATAACTTTATTCATGAGACCGGCGCATTAGCCAACTATGCTACCGAGGCTTAAGAAAAAGATCTTAATTAACTTATAAAAAACTTTTTATTTTGGATGCTATCAATTTTGATTCATTTTCTTTGTATTTTTTACCAGACCAATGTTTTAGTCCATCTCTTTTAAATCTTGGTATAATATGAAAATGTACATGAGGTATTAATTGACCAGCAACTCTTTTGTTATTTAAACCTAGATTAAAACCTTCTGCGTTTACAGCTTTTAAAACAGCTTTGGTAATTTTTTTAACTGCAATTATCAAATTTTTTAAAGTTTCTTCATCTGTAGTTAAAAAATCTTCATAATGTTTTTTTGATATTACTAAAGTATGGCCTTCATTTATAGGCATTATATCTAAAAAAGCTAATACATTTTTATCTTCATAAATTTTATCTGCTGGTATTTCTTTTTTAATAATTTTACAAAATATACAATCTATCATTTTAACCTTTTAGTATTTTAAAATTTTATTTTTTTAGTTTACGTGGACCGATGGGGAATCGAACCCCAAGTCCTGCCTTTTTCGGTAAAGATGCGTTTGCCTCATTAAGATAAGGCAGCGTTTTACCATTAGACTACCGGCCCTTAATATATGGACCAGTCGGGATTCGAACCCGAGGCCCCCGCCTTGCTGAGGCGATGCTCTACCGCTGAGCTACTGGCCCAAATTTATAACATCTAAATAAAAATCTTTTTAAATATGTTTCTGTTATAAAAATTATGCAAAAACAAGAAATGATTACTATCCCTAAATTAGAATATGAACGTTTGAAATAAATGATTGAAATAGATCTGAAACTAGTTGAAAAGATTAAAAAAAGTTTAGAAGACGTAAAACACGAAAGGATTTCTGAAATAAAACCTAAACATCTTAAGAAGTAAATTTTTTTATTTTTTATTAAAAGAATCTGTTGTGACATCCTCATTGCTAAGCTTGTTGTCCTTGAATCAATTTTCATTAACACATTAATTTATTATCATCATCAATCATCTTTCTATTAGACTACCATCTAAAGAAAGTAGATTTTCGTTTTTAAAAATTCTAAATTTCATAACAATAAAAAGAATAAATCCAAATTAAATATTTTTCTATTTAAAATTCTCATAACCTTTTTCTTCTAATTCTAAAGCAAGTTCCGGACCGCCGGACTTTACAATTTTTCCGTCTATCATAACATGTACTTTATCAGGCTTAACGTAATTCAATATTCTATTATAATGCGTTATTAATAAGCACCCCATTTCATTTTCCTGTTTGATTTTATTTATTCCATGAGATATAGTTTTTAAAGCGTCAATATCGGTTCCAGAGTCAGTTTCATCAAGTATTGCAATTTTTGGTTTTAATATTGCTAGCTGTAATATCTCTGCTCTCTTCTTTTCACCTCCAGAAAAACCTTCATTTAGATATCGGTCTGCAAATTTATTATCTATCTTAAGCACATCCATTTTTTCTCTTAAAACCTTATAAAAATCTAAAACTGAAATTTTTTCTCCACTGATAGAATTCAAAGCTGTTCTTAAAAAATTACTTACAGAAACTCCAGGAATCTCTAAGGGATGTTGAAAACCTAAAAACAAACCTAATCTAGCTCTTTTATCCACACTTAAATTTGTTATATCTTGTCCATTAAAAATTATTTGACCTTTAGTTATTTTATAATTAGGATGTCCCATTAAAGCACATCCTAAAGTAGATTTACCAGAACCATTAGGTCCCATTAAAGCATTAATCTCATTTAAATTAATTTCTAAATTAATTCCCTTTAAAATTTCTTTTCCTTCTACACTTACATGTAAATCTTTTATCGATAACATTTTTATTTTTTAATCTCGTAATTCAATATTCCGTTTTTTAAAGCATCTAATGAAAGTAAGGCACATTTAAGTCTTACTGCACTTATTTCTATATTCAATAAATTTAAAATATCTCCCTTTTTTAAATTTTTTAAATCTTCTAAATTTTTATCTTTTATAAATTCTGTAAGCATCGATGCCGAAGCTAAACTAATTGCACAACCTCTTCCATTAAATTTAATTTCTTTAACGCTATTTAAATTTAACTTAATTTGAATTTCAATTTCATCTCCGCACAAAGTATTAACCTCTCTATTTTTAATATCAAAATTTTCCAATCTGCCAAAATTTCTCGGATTTTTATAATGATCTAAAATTTGTTCTTTGTATAATGAATTTAACATTTTAATTAAACATACCCTTTACTTTTTTTAATGATTCAACTAAAATATCAACATCTTCTTTATCATTATAAATATAAAAACTTGCTCTTGAAAGACCATTTACTCCTAATAAAGACATTAAAGGCATTGCACACATATGACCCCCCCTTATTGCAATACCATATTGATCTAACATTGCAGATATATCATGCGAATGAATATTATTTAAACTAAAGGATATTACTGTATTTCTATCTTCTAATGATTTAGGTCCATAAATTTTTATACTTTTTATTTGTGATAATTTTTCTAAAGCATATTTACTAAGTTCTTTTTCATGTTTCATAATTTCTTGCATACCAATTTCATTTAAATAATCAACTGCAGTACCTAAAGCTACGCCATCACATGCATTTGGGGTGCCAGCCTCAAATTTCCATGGAATTTCATTGAATTCTGTATCACTAAATTTAACTTCCTTAATCATATCACCACCATATAGAAAAGGTTTCATTGACTCAAGTAAATTTTTTTTACCAAATAAAACTCCTATTCCAGTCGGTCCTAACATTTTATGGCTACTAAAACATAAAAAATCACAATCAATCTTTTTTACATCAGTAATTGAATGAGGAACACTTTGAGCTCCATCAACAATAAACAATGCATCATTATCATGAACTATTTTTCCTATCTTTTCAATATTATTTATTGTACCTAAAACATTAGACATAGCTGTTACAGAAACAATTTTGGTTTTTTTTGTAATTAAATCATTAAGTTGATCTAACTTTAATTTTCCTTCGTTATCAATCTCAATAAATTTTAATTTTAAATTTTTTTGTTTTGCAATTTGTTGCCATGGAACCAAATTACTATGATGTTCCATCTGTGTTAAAATAATTTCATCACCCTCTTTTAAATTAGAAGTTAAAGAATAAGCCAACAAGTTTAAAGATTCAGTTGTATTTTTAGTAAATATTATTTCATTATGATCAGCATTAATAAAATCAGCCACTTTTTTATGAGCTTCTTCATATTTATATGTAGCCTCTTCGCTTAATTTATATATCCCTCTATGTACATTAGCATTATAATTTTCATAATACTCTTTTATAGCATTGATAACCTGAATTGGTTTTTGAGTAGTTGCAGAGTTATCTAAATAAACTAATCTATTTCCATTAATTTTCCTGTTTAATATTGGAAAATCTTTTTTTATTTTATTTACATCTAACATCTTTCTAAAATTAAATTTTTTATATCTTGGTTTAGTTCAGTTTTAATATTATCCATCATCGGATTAAAAAAACCTTCAATAATTTTTTTCTTAGCTTCTTCTTGCGTTAAACCTCTACTCATTAAATAAAATAATTTTTCTTCATCTATATGTCCTACAGTAGCACCATGAGTGCATCTAACATCATTATTATCTATATAGAGTTCTGGTATTGAATCAGATTTTGCATCTTTACTTAATAACAAAGTATCTTCTTTTTGATAGCCATTGCTTTGAAATGCATTTTCATTAATTTTTATACTACCCCTATAAATATTTTTAGCTTTGTCTTTTAAAACACCTTTAGTTAACATATTTGAAATTGTATAAGGTGCATTATGTATACTAGTTGAAAATAAATCAAATTGTTGTTCGTTAATGCCGAAAAACAAACCGTAATTATTTACACCAGCTTCTTCACCATTTAAAAAAGTTGAAACTTCTACTTTAGATAATTTACTTCCAAAACAGCAATCCAACCAATTTATTTTTGCATTTTTTTCAATAACCGCTCTTTTTACATCAAAATTATAGCTATCTTGATTTAAATTTTGTAAATTTATATAATTAACTTCAGAATTTTCTTTTACAATTATTTCTACAACTTTGCTATTAAATACTTTACTGCTAGAGGTAATCTTATCTAAAATAGTTAACTTAGAAAAAGGTTCTACTACTATTAATAAATTTTGTATTGTATCTTTATCTATCAAGTGATTAATTTGTAAAGGTACTTCAACCTCTGTATTTTTAGGTACATGAATAAAAATTCCATTATTGAAAAATGCAAAATGAAAAGCTTCAAATTTATTTAAGTTTTTAAAACACTTCATAAAATATTCTTTAGCTAAATCATATTTTTTAAAGGCAGTATTTAAATCTTCTATAATCATTTTATCAGATGGAGATTCTGGTAATTTAATATTATTATTAAAAACATTATTTAAATTTACATTATTAAAGCTAAAATCATCCAGATCTAACTTTATTGTTAAGCCATATCTGAAATTGGACATTTCTAAATTATTAAATTGATTAAATGCCTCTAATCTTTTTTCTCTAATCCAATCTGGTTGACCATTAGATATTTTTTCTATAAATTCTTTTGACATTTTACATTAATCCAAAATTCGAATAATAAGAATAAATTTATCCTAAAGAACCTTCTATTTCCAATTCAATTAATCTATTGAGCTCAACAGCATATTCTATAGGTAATTCTCTTATGATAGGTTCAATAAATCCAGATACTATTAATTTTGTAGCTTCTTCTTGCGTTAAACCTCTGCTCATTAAATAAAAAATTTGATCACCGCTTATCTTGCCGACAGTAGCTTCATGTCCTACATCTGCAGTATCATCATTTACTTCTATGTTTGGAATTGTATTAGATTTAGAAATGTTGTCCATCATTAAAGCATCGCATTGTACATTTGATTTCGAATTTGTTGCACCTTTGTTAATTTTAAGCACTCCTCTATAGGTTGTTATACCCCCATCTTTGCTAATGCTTTTTGCTTTTACTGTTGAACTTGTATTGGGAGCTAGATGATAAACTTTGCATCCTGTATCTTGATTTTGATCTTTTCCAGCAAATGCAATTCCTAAATAATCTGATTTAGAATTTTTACCTACTAACATACTAGAGGGGTACAACATTGTAACTCCACTATTATGCACAAGTACTCCATTAGCTATAAAATTATGATGATCTTCAACTTCAATATCATAAGTCATACTTTCTCCTATATAATTTATACTTTTAATTCTAGAAAATCTAGCGTAATCCTTTTCTTTTATACTTTTTTTCCTAATCGATTCAACATCTTCTCCAGAGATATTCACAGCATGATTATAATACTCTCTATCACCTTTTGAAGTTTTTGATGGGGTTTTTCTTTTATAAGTTAATACTTTTCCAGGATTTAGACCACACATTATCATTAGAGACTTTATATCTTCTAGTAAAGGTTTATTTGAACTTGTAAAAGTTCCTCCAACAACAATATTTTTTCTTTTCATATTCTTTCTTACATGACCATCAGAGTCTAGATAACCTTCTATAAAAGCTAATTTTTGATTTAGTGGAAGACCAAATATAAATTTTGGAACTCTTTTTGAAAGTGCACCTCCAGAAAAACCTAATTCTCTAATAAGATTACAAAACATTACAGAATTTATAGTAAGACATATACCTTTTTTCGTAGTTTTTGATTTAAGTACTTTTTTGATAACCGATTCTAACTTTTTTCTTATTTTATCAGTCTCTGGTACTGCAAAATACACCCTTCTATCAACTTTTTCATTAGATTTCCTAGATTTTACTTCTTTAGATATATAACCATCACCTAAATAAACCCCCAATAACCACATAAATTCCTCATCTGTTTTATCTGGAATATTTATAATATTTTTTCCATATTTTTCAATTTTTGGTAAATCAAATAATTTTCCATTATCTGGTAATAGATTTAAAGTACATATAAGATCATTATATCTAAGATGGCGTAACATTTTCCAAGATAAATTTTTATTAGATCTATCTACTGTTAAGAACGGATGATTATCAGATGCTCTTATTGTTCTAAAGTTATCAGTCACTATCTCATAAATTTTCTTTAAACCACTGCATTTTGTTGCTTTTACCATTGCTTTTACAGGAGTTAAATTATTTAAATCAAAGCTATAAACATAATCTCCTAATTTAATTTCATCTATCCTTAATGGCCCCTCTGGGTTTGAGTATACTCTTGTTTCACCAGGAAGACAACCAGTATTCCCGTTTATCCATTCAACAGTTCCATTATCATAAACAATAGCTCTTTTTGTATTTAAATTAAAAACATCCTTTGCCCACGATTCAACACTTGTATATCTAATTCTAGCATTTTTATGTACGAATAATTCAACACATCCTGCATGCAAAGTAGTTCCTAATGAATATAAAGGACTCGAACAACCTTCAATATACGAAACTTCTGCTCCTTCATCAGCAATAATTAATGTATGTTCAAACTGCCCCATTTTTTCTTCATTGACTCTAAAGTAAGCTTGTAAAGGCAAATCAACTTTAACATTTTTAGGTACATAGATAAAGCTTCCACCAGACCAAACTGCTCCATGCAACGCTGCAAACTTATGCAAATTAACAGGAACACATTTCATAAAATATTTTTGAACTAATTCAGGATGTTCTTGAACAGCAACATCCATATCGCAAAAAATTACTCCTTTGTCTTCTAAATCTTTTTTTAGATTATGGTAAACTACTTGAGATTCCCATTGTGCACCTACCCCTCCCAAAGATTTTTTTTCAGCTTCAGGTAGACCTAGTTTTTCAAAAGTACTTCTTATACCTTCAGGTAGATCTTCCCATTTTTTAGAATTCTTTTTTGCATCAGGCTTGGCATAATAAGTTAATTCATCTAAGTGTAACTTTTCTAAACTTGGTCCCCAATTAGGTATAGGCATTTCACTGAATATTTCAAAAGCCCGTAATCTTTTTTGCAACATCCATTCAGGTTCATTTTTATCTTTATAAATTAATTCGACTATCTCTTTAGATAATCCTGGTTTTGATTTAAATAAGTAAGTAGCTTCGCTACGATCAAACATTCCTTTTATCCTTTGTTGTTCTTCCATTTTTCGTTAAGCTTTTTCCTAAAAAGTTTATTATTATGAATCTGAACAATCCATTACATAACCACAGTTTCTACATATATATTTACAATGTTGTTCATTCATTTTGTTTTTGCATATAGGACAAATTTGTTCTTTCAATGACGTGTTCATCTTTTTCTGATTTTAATTTAATAAGTTCATTTAATTCTCTAATCATAGAGTCTATTATTTCATCTGGCCATCCATGACCCCTACAACCCTGTTCTAGTGTTTCATAAGGAGAGATATGGCAACCAACACAATGTAAACCTTTGGACTGTATTAACTCTATAGTTTGTGGGTATTTATTAACTATCTCGCCCATTGTTGTTTGTCTTGTAACTGGATTTTCACTTTTTTCTTGCATTTTTAATTAATCACCTATTGTTATTTTGAAAACATACCTCGCAATTTTTTGGAATATTAGATAATTTTTCGTGGATTTGACAAGTTATCCTAGCAAATCTGACTTTATTGAGTAAATACTGGGTTTCTTCTAGTAAAAAACCACCTTGTTTAATTTTTAGAGCAGAGTTTTTAACTTCTTGTTTAATCTCATCAGTAAATTTAACTTGTGATGCTCTTTTTGAATTTAAATATTGACTTACAGCAGCGCTAGTTACGTATAATAATTTAGCTATTTCTTTTTGTTTTAGTCCTAAATTCTTTAAATTTATAGTAAGTTCTCTTCTTATCGCTGGTAAAATATAAAAAACCTCTATTTCTTGCGGTTCAAGTAAATTAACCATATAAATTAACTATCGTTAATTATTTATAAAGATTTCTACCAGTATGTTATCACTTTAAAATAGAAACGTTTATAAGGGGTTAATAGAGATAATATACCATCTTAGAGTGGTTAAAATGGTAGCTATAATGCAGAAAAAAGAAAAATTAAAAATAAATATTC
>CAYHUI010000007.1:0-3255 GCA_964360175.1 Candidatus Woesearchaeota archaeon | reverse complement strand
AGAATTATCTTACCATCAAAAAATAAATTTAAATTCAGATTTTAAAGAAATTATAAGAGAATCTATTATAGAAAGATCTGGATTTCAAAGAGCATTATACAATAGCACACTTTTCAATGAATCTGTATATAATAATCTTGAATTTAAAAGATATGCAGATACATCAAGATTACTAATAGTTACCAATTTAAATTTAGAAGATAAAGAAAAGAAAAATATAGATTATGCTTTAAGAGAGATTACAAGGGACGCTATAAAATATAGAAATAAATATATAAATTCATTACAAGAATCAATAGAAAAAACAGATTATTATTATTTTGAAACAATATTTCCAAAGTTGTTAGAAAAAACACTTAAAAATCCAATTTTTATTCCTAGACAAGAAAATTTAGAAAAAATTGTAGAAGAAAATTCAAAAAATTATGATTTTATTTTTAGTTTGGGAAATAAATTAAACACCTATTATTATAATACTAAGAATTTATTTAAAAAAATAAGATCTAAGATTAATAAAAATCTTGATTCTTATATTCCACATTCATTAAAAATTCTTAAATCAAGGTTGAAGTTAAAAAAAGAAGATTTAACTTATAGGTTTAATGAATTTACTAGGGAATTTATTGAAAGAACATTAAATAAATTAAATAGGGGTCTTAGTTATGCTTCTTTATTAACTTTTTTTGCAACTTCAGTTATTCCTATAAATAAACCAGTAGAAACTGTAATTCCAGACCCATCTCATTATTTTGAAACATTTTATCCACAATATCTAGAAGAACTTACAAGTCCAAATTTAAGCAATGGAGAAAAACTTTTAATTATAAAAGAAATTTTAATATCTCAAGATGAATCTAATGATAAAGATTTAAATAAAGAAACCCCAAATTCTAATAATGTATCTAAAAAACCAACACCAAAGATAGATATAAAAATAATAAAATCAAAAATAGCTATAGAAAAAGTTGAAACTTATTTTAAACATTTTCCAACAGATTATTTATTGTCAAATCCAGAAAGTGTAGATCTAATACAATCTCTTCTTGTACAATACACTTTGTCAAATGATATAAGTCCAATACCTCTAGCAGGTTTATTCGTACAAGAATCAGGAGGTAATATTTATGCAGTTTCACCAAAAGGAGCAGCAGGTTTAATGCAACTAATGCCAGCTACAGCTAGACGATATGGTTTAAGAGTTCCTTATTATCCAACAAGAATTAATAATAAAAAATATACTTTACTAGATCCTATTGAAAACCAAAAAAGAGATGAAAGATTTGATCCAGAAAAAAGTATAG
Source organism: Candidatus Woesearchaeota archaeon (assembly GCA_964360175.1). Lineage (GTDB taxonomy): Archaea > Nanobdellota > Nanobdellia > SCGC-AAA011-G17 > CAYHUI01 > CAYHUI01. The sequence continues at coordinate 1,954 of CAYHUI010000007.1, read as the reverse complement.
GAGCAGCTATAGCTTTTTGGTTAGATTTAGAAGATAAGTTTAATAATTTAGATTTAGAACTAGCAAGTTATAATTCTGGTGAGAATAGAGTTAAAGCTTGTATGTGCATTCCAAATATTAAAGAAACCAAAAATTTCGTTAGACGCGTTAAATCAAATATAACAGAAATTGATAATATTCATGAACAATTAAGAAAAGAACAGAATTTAGAATATTATTTAAAAAGTATTGCAACAGAAACAGAAAAACTTCCTGTATTTTCTTATTCATCATCAAATTCCACATTAGTTAGATTAATTTTAGAAGATTATTTAGGAGAAGAATGGTTAAGTAGACATTATGCTTCACTTGATGCTCCTATATTAGATATAATTTATAAATTTATAGAAAAAAATAAAGATAATAAAGTAAAAACATTAATTGATAGAGATTCCGATGATTTTGAAGATTCTTTATCTAAAAGTGGAATAATTGTATTTTTGTATGATAAGATAAAATTAGAACATGTAGAAGGTTTATCTTTAGGATTAAATGATGAAGGGAAACCATTAATTTTAATTCCAAGATCTGATATAAGTAAATTTATGATTACAGGAGAAGTTAAAACACTTGAAGAAATAGAACGAGGTAATTTTATTAGTTTATTCTCATTATATTTTTCAAATGCGCAGCGTAAGGATTTAGGAAATAAAAGCATGAATTTAGCTCTAAATTAATCATCTAAATTTTTTCTATTCTAGATTTTAAATTCTCTTTTGAAGTAAGTCCAATTATTCTGTCAACTTCTTTTCCATTTTTGATTAATAATATTGTGGGAATGCTTAATATAGAATATTTAGAAGCAATTTCTGAATTTTCATCTACATCTAATTTAAAAAATTTAACATTTTTAACTTCTTTTGAAATCTCCTCAAATATTGGACTTAATATCCTGCAAGGAGCACACCAATCTGCATAGCAGTCTATTACAACCGCTTTATCTTTGATTTCTTTTTCAAAATTATTTTTATTAAGCTGCAACATTTTGATTTTATGATAAAATAAATAATTTATAAATATTTGCATATTTTAAAATCTAAATAAAAGAGATTATTGCTTTATAAATAAAATACACTATAATCAAATAATTTATTATTATAATATTTATAATATTAAATAAAGTTAAAATTAAATAAAATCCAATTATTAGATCTATTAAGCTTAAAAAATCTCCTAAAAATATTACACCCTTTAAAATAAGATAGATTGCAGCTACGAATAAAATTATTTCTATAGACACAAATAGATTTACAGTAAATAAAATTAAAACTATTATATCTAAGATTGGAAGTATCATCTAAAGAAAAAAATGAAAAAAATATATAAATTTATCTAATATTCTATCCCTTCTCTTGCAAGAATACCTTCATCATAATAATGTTTTACCAATTTCATCTCTGTTATCAAGTCAACTTTATCAGTAAATAAATTTAAATTTCCATTTTCAATACGGCCTGTAAGAATAAATTCAAATGGGTTTTTATAAAGTTTAAATAAATTTATAATTTCAAGAACATCTTCTTTTTTAATTAAATTATAAGTCATTGCGCTTAATAGTTCATCTACGACTATTAGACCATAGTTATTTTTATCATTGTTTTTAATAAGGTCTTTTAGGATATTTAAACCGCGTACAGCCTCTTCATAATCTTCCTTTGTATTGCCGAATCTAAACTTTCCGTTAATCATGCGTTCTTTTCCCGTAACAAATAAATCAATATTTTTCAGCGTTCTTAATATCTTCCTTTCATTGTAATGTTCCTCTTTATCATGGCCTTTATCAAACTGTAAAAATGCTACTTTTCCTCCATAACCTAAATGTCTTATAATTAAACCTATTGCAGCTGTTGTTTTTCCCTTCCCCTTTCCAAAATAAATATGTATGAATCCTCTTTTTTGTATTTCCATTTTCAAG